>VGXD01000007.1 GCA_016873525.1 Nitrospira sp.
CAGTTCGGCGGAGAATGCTTCCTTGTACTTAAACCAGCGATACACCGCCCTGTCTTTGTTGGCTTGGAAACTGACGAGCGAGCGAGAGAGCGATTTTTCGAGAACGAGCCTGTCGTGCCAGCGCCGCTCAGCCTCCCGATTCAACGCCTCGATCCTTTGGAGTTCAGGAGAGTCGGTCGGACCAGCGGAGCCCGGAGGGAAGGTTCGCTCGTCTTCTACTATTATCTGATTTCCATCGAGGGACAGTTTGGGCATAGCCAAAGTCTAGCGAAATTTACCGGGGAAAGCTATCCGTCGCGACTCAAATGGCCAAGCGAAGAGCAATCGAGGCTCCTAGCCCATGCGCGACTCCAAGCCGAATCCCAAAAGAGATTACCTTGGCTCTTTCCACTACGACCCATAGTTTCCCATCGGCGGGCAGGTGCAAAGCAGGTTTCGGTCGCCGTAGGCATCGTCGATGCGGGAGACGGCAGGCCAGAACTTGGACTCGCGTGTCCAGGAAGTGGGGAAGGCCGCCTGTTCGCGGCTATAGGGATGCTTCCAGTCCGTGGCCGTGACGGCTTGCGCCGTGTGGGGGGCGTTCTTCAACAGGTTGTTGTCGCGCGGCATACGCCCGTCTGCAATCTCCTGAATTTCCCCTCGGATCGCAATCAGGGCCTCGCAGAACCGGTCCAGCTCAGTCTTCGACTCGCTCTCGGTCGGCTCGATCATCAAAGTCCCAGGCACGGGGAAGGACACAGTCGGGGCATGGAATCCATAGTCCATCAACCGCTTGGCGACATCCATCACTTCTACCCCGGTGCCGGCTTTCACCTGTCTCAAATCCAGGATGAACTCGTGGGCAACGAATCCTTGCTTGCCTGTGTAGAGTACAGGGAAATGCTTCTCCAAGCGCTTGGCCATGTAGTTGGCGTTCAGGATCGCCACTTTTGTGGCCTTGGTCAGCCCCTCTGCTCCCATCATGGCGATGTAGACCCATGAGATCGGCAAAATACTGGGGCTGCCGTAGGGGGCGGCCGAGACCGGCCCGATGGAGTCCTTCCCGCCCAGCTTTGTGACCGGATGGCCTGGGACAAATGGAGCCAAGTGGGCTGCGACGCCGATGGGCCCCATGCCTGGGCCTCCGCCTCCGTGCGGAATGCAGAAGGTCTTGTGGAGGTTCAGATGGCAGACATCGGCGCCGATGTCGCCTGGCCGGCAGAGCCCGACTTGTGCGTTCATGTTCGCGCCGTCCATGTAGACTTGCCCGCCCTGCTCATGCACGATTTGGCAGACCCGGCGGACGCCTTCCTCGAAGACGCCGTGGGTGGAAGGGTAGGTGATCATGAGCGCGGCCAGCTTGTCGCGGTGTTGAATGGCCTTGGCTTCCAAATCGACCAGGTCCACGTTGCCCTTCTCATCGCAGGCCACCGGCACGACGGTCATGCCGACCATGGCGGCGCTGGCTGGGTTTGTGCCGTGGGCCGAGACCGGGATCAAGCAAATGGTCCGTTGCTTGTCGCCCCGATGCCGGTGGTAGGCTCTGATGACGAGGAGTCCGGCATATTCGCCTTGGGAGCCGGCATTGGGCTGGAGCGAGACTGCCGCAAAGCCGGTGATCTCCGCCAGCCAGCGTTCCAACTGCGAGAACAACTCCTGATAGCCGCGCGTTTGTTCCGCCGGCGCAAAGGGATGCATGCGGCCGAAGCCCTTCCAGGTGACCGGGATCATCTCCACCGTGGCGTTGAGCTTCATGGTGCAGGAGCCCAGGGCGATCATCGAATGGACCAGGGAGAGATCGCGGGCCTGCAGCCGGTGGATGTATCGCAGCATCTCGTGTTCGGCATGGTAGCGGTTGAAGACCTCGTGGGTGAGGTAGGGGCTGCGGCGCGTCAAGTCATCAGGAAAGCCGAAGGAGACCTTGCCGGACAATTCTTCCACGGTGAAGGGCGCCGGTTTGCCGTCGTTGAAAACTTCAAAGAGAGTCTGAATCTCCGCCGCCGTCGTGGCCTCGTCGAGGGCGATGCCAAGCGAGCCGTCCTCGAAACGGCGCAAGTTGATTCGGCGCTCTGTGGCTCGGGCCATGATCTGATCGATCGAGCCCCGGCTCGATGTCACCCGCACCGTATCGAAAAAAGGCTCCTGGCCTGTCTCGCAGCCGAGGCGTCGCAGCCCTTCCGCCAAAATGAGCGCCAAGCCGTGCGTCCGCTCCGCGATCCGCTTCAGCCCTTCCGGCCCGTGGTAGACCGCGTACATGCCGGCCATGACCGCCAGCAGGACTTGCGCCGTGCAGATGTTGCTGGTGGCCTTGTCGCGGCGGATGTGCTGCTCGCGCGTCTGCAACGACAGGCGGAAGGCCGGCTTGCCGGACGCGTCGCGCGAGACGCCGATGATGCGGCCCGGCAATTGGCGCGCATGCTCCTGCTTGGCCGAGAGGAAGGCGGCATGGGGACCGCCGAAACCCAATGGGACGCCGAATCGCTGGCTCGATCCGACCGCCACGTCCGCGCCGATCTCGCCAGGCGGACGCAGGAGCGTGAGGGCCAGGAGGTCTGTGGCGACCACCACCAAGACGCCGGAAGCATGGGCTCTGGCGATCAGGGAACTGTAGTCGCGGACCGAGCCGTCTGTGGCCGGGTATTGCAGGAGGAGGCCGAAACAATCCTGGCCGAAGTCGCCTTGGTCAGGCCGGCCCACCTCTACGGTGATGCCGAGGGGTTCCGCGCGGGTCTGTACGACGGCGATGGTCTGGGGATGACAGTCCTGCGCGACGAAGAACGTCTGTTTGACCTTGCCGGCGCCGGCGTCTTTCAGCGCGATGCTGTGGCACATGTGCATGGCTTCCGCCGCTGCCGTGGCTTCGTCCAACAGCGAGGCATTGGCCAGGGGCAGCCCGGTCAGGTCTGCGACCATGGTCTGAAAGTTCAAGAGGGCTTCCAAGCGGCCCTGGGCGATCTCGGCCTGGTAGGGCGTGTATTGCGTGTACCAGCCAGGGCTCTCGAGGATGTTGCGTTGAATGACCGGCGGGGTGATGCAGTCGTAATAGCCCATGCCGATGAAGGAGCGAAAGATCTGGTTCCTGTCGTGCAGGGCGCGCAGGGTGGCCAGGGCGTCGTGCTCGCCCAGCGCCGCGTCGAGGGCCAAGGGTTTGCGCAGCCTGATGTCCTCCGGCACGGTGGCTTCGGCCAGGGCCTCAAGCGATGGAAGGCCGAGGGTGGCCAGCATCTCGCGGATGTCGCCTTCCGTCGGGCCGAGGTGGCGTTGGACAAAGGGGTCGGAGGGGGCAAGGAATTCTTGTGGGGTCATCACGATATCCCGGTTAGTCAAGCTGAGGCCTTCGGCCGTCGTGCACCCATATAACATATTCCGAGGAGGCGAGTGAAGCCGGCCGACACATGCCGAGCCGCCTTGCGTTCTTCGCCTCGGTTGGGCATCATGGGTACATGGGACTCAAGCCAGATCGGCCTGTCAGGCTCCCTCACCCTCAGCAAGAAGCGGAGGCGTCCGCCGCTCCTGCTTCATGAAAATCCACGACCTGCTCATTGTCGGCGCCGGCCTGGCCGGCATGAGGGCGGCCCTCTCGGCCCTTGCCCACCGGCCTCACCTGGACGTAGCCATTCTGTCGAAGGTCCATCCGGTTCGCAGCCATTCGGTCGCCGCGCAGGGCGGCATCAACGCGGCCATCGGCGAGAACGACTCCTGGGAAGCCCATGCCTTCGACACGGCCAAGGGGGGGCAGTACCTGGGCGATCAGGATGCGATCGAGGCCATGTGTCGGGAAGCGCCGGACGACATCCTGGACCTGGAACGGATGGGGGTGATCTTCAGCCGCAACGAGCAAGGCCGCATCGCGCAGCGGCCCTTCGGCGGCGCAGGTTTTCCCCGCACCTGTTACGCGGCAGACCGCACCGGCCACGCGATCCTGCACGCGATGTACGAGCAGTTGCTCAAACACCACGTTTTTGTCTACGAGGAATGGTATGCGTCGTCCCTGATCGTGGAGGAGGGCGCTTGCCGTGGGGTCGTGGCCTGGGACCTGGTCCGCGGCGGGCTCCATGCGATCGGCGCGAAGGCGGTCATCCTGGCCGCAGGCGGAAGCGGCCGGGTCTTTCTCACCAGCACCAACGCGGTGATCAACACGGGGGACGGGATGGCGCTGGCCTACCGAGCCGGCGCGCTGCTGATGGACATGGAGTTCGTGCAGTTCCATCCCACGACGTTCAAGGGCACCGGCATCCTGATCACGGAGGGGGCGAGGGGCGAGGGCGGCTATCTGCTCAACACGCTCGGAGAACGGTTCATGAAGAACTATGCCCCGGAGCAGATGGAGCTGGCGACTCGCTCCACCGTCTCCTTGGCGATCGGGCGTGAAATTTTGGAAGGCCGGGGGGTGGACGGCTGCGTGTTGCTGGATTTGCGGCACCTGGGCCGGGCGAGGATCATGGAACGGCTGCCGCAGATCAGGCAATTAGCCGTGGAGTTCGCAGGGGTGGACCCGGTCGAGTCCCCAATCCCGGTGCGGCCTGGCGCCCATTATCAGATGGGCGGGGTGAGAACCGATCAGTGGGGCGCCACGGAGATGCCCGGCCTCTACGCTGCGGGGGAATGTGCCTGCGTGAGCGTCCATGGGGCGAACCGGCTGGGCGGAAACTCCTTGCTCGAGACGATCGTGTTCGGCCGCCGCGCGGGCCAGCGCGCCGCCGAGGCTGTGGCGGATCGGCCCCCACGCGCCCTCTCGCCGGAGACCTTGCGGAGGGAAGAGGCGCGGGTCCAAGGGCTCTTCGCAAACGAGGGACAGGAGCGGGCCTGGCAGGTTCGGGATGCTTTGGGGAAGGTCATGAGCCAGAATCTGGGGATCTTCAGGACCAAGCAATCCATCACGGAAGCGGTGGGGACGGTCCGTGCATTGAAGGAACGGGCGGCAGGGGTTCTGCTTCAGGACAGGGGGAAGGTTTTCAACACGGACCTGGTCCAGGCCCTGGAACTACAGTCGCTCTTGGAGATTGCGGAGACCATCGTGGCCGGAGCCCTGGCCCGTGAGGAGAGCCGGGGCGCCCATTACCGCGCCGACTTTCCGAAGCGCGACGACGAGAACTGGCTGAAGCATTCGCTGGCCTTGCGCACGCCGGAGGGCCCCATGCTGAGCTACGAACCGGTTACGATCACCAAATTTCAGCCGAAGTAATGTGAATGGTGTACGCGCTCTTCATTTATGGAATCAATATTCCAGGAGGTCGAAGGTTCTCTCACAAGGGACTTCTACACGAACTAGAAAGAGAGGGGAGCCCTTTCAATATCCTTGGCCTAGCTCCTCACGGCGATACTTTGGTTATCAGGTTGTTGGAAGAATCATCGCCCAAGCGGATTTTGAACTGGGTTGTCGAGAGGATTGATCGGTCTGCTGTGCTGCGTCCTCTCGGAGTCATGCTTGATCTCTATGAACATGCAATATCTCTCGTAAGGGACAAGTTTGGTGAGGCGTTCAACCAAAAGAATTCCACAGTCACTCAACATGGAATTTCTTGGGAGGTAGGGGTTGTATTCACAAGTCTGGCTATCCCTGTGGAGATGAGTTTAGAGGACACGAGAACTGTTAAGGTTTTAGGCAGGCACATGGACGATACGGTCGTTGTACTAAAACGTGAGAAAAGATCTTCTGGAAAACAGTCAAGGATCATGTGGGGAAAGGAGTCAAACAAGGTAATTGCGAAGCCTCTTGAGTCGGTTTTGGGCGCAAAACCTGTTTGCACTAGCCGAGCAATCTCGGCGGTTGAGTGGCTTGTACAGCGGTCAAGGGTATTTGCATGATGCTCATTGACAGGCGCAGAAGAATAACCCAACAGGCTGCTCAAAATGGATAGCCAACGAGGCCGCAGGGAGTGAGGACCCCGAGGCGTACTTGAACAGTACGTTGAGGGGTTCGAGCGACTGAGAACGAAGCTGGGAGACATTTTCAGCAGCCTGCTATGCGTATTCTGGTTGTCGAAGACGAAGCCAAAGTCGCCTCCTTCATCAGACGGGCCCTGGAAGAGGAGAGCTATGCGGTGGATGTCTGCGCCGACGGGGTCCAGGGGTTGGAGTTGGCCGGAGCGGACAGCTATGACCTTATCGTGCTGGACCTGATGCTGCCGGGGCTCCCAGGCCTGGACGTCCTCAAGGGGTTGCGGACACAGAAAATCAAGACGCCGGTCTTGATTCTCACCGCCAGGTCCCAGGTGGATCAGAAGGTCAAGGGACTGGATGCCGGCGCCGACGACTACCTCACCAAACCCTTCGCCATCGAAGAGCTGCTGGCTCGCGTGAGGGTGCTTTTGCGGCGAGGATCAGGGGAGGCGGCGGGGGTGCTGCAAGTGGATGACCTGGTCCTGAACCCGGCCACCAGGGAGGTCACGCGCGCGGGCCAGCGCATCGAGCTGACGGCCAAGGAATATGCGCTGCTGGAATATATGATGCGCAATGCCGGCCGCGTGTTGACGAGGCCGATGATTGCCGAACATGTCTGGAACCTGGATTTCGACACCTTCACCAATGTCATCGATGTCTACGTCAACTACCTGCGCAACAAAATCGATCGCGGACGGGAGCGCAAGCTGATTCAGACGGTCAGGGGCAGCGGGTACACGCTGAAAAGCGAGAGCGAATAGCGTATGGCATATAGCAAGAGCCATCGATCACAGGCCAGTCGCCATCAGTTCCAACCTTCGAGCCCTACGTCCTATGCTATTCGCCACAGGCGCTTATTGTGCGATCAGCCATGAGCCATAAGCCATCAGCCCTACGCCCAGGGTTTTCCATTCGCGTCCGGCTCACGCTCTGGTATGGCACGGCCCTGGCCCTGAGCTTCATCGTCTTTGCCGTTGTGCTCTACGCGGTCATGGCGCGGGGGCTGAGAGAGCAGGTGGACCATTCGCTGGAGACGGCGGCGGCTGCGGCGGTCCGCGCGCTGGAGCAACACGGGGTCGGTCCCACCCTGCCCTTCGAAGACCTTGCCGGGGAGTTTCCCGAACTGGCCGTCCTGGACAAGTTCTTTCAAATTTTCAGTCCGGCCGGGAAGGTGACCATCCAGTCCCCCAACGTGAGGCGGCACGACATTCCGTTGAGCCGCGTGGCGTTGGAGGCCGCCTTCGAAGGACAGGCCACGTTCGAGTCCGCGAGGTTCCGAGGCGAGTCGCCGATTAGGCTCCTCTCCGTCCCGATCAGACGCGGGAGAGAACTGGTCAATGTCGTTCAGGTCGGCGCCTCCTTGCATCCGGTGGAACAGACGCTCCGCCGGATGTTGGGGGTGTTTGGCGTGGCGATCCCCCTGGCCTTGATCGTGGCCTTGGCCGGAGGGTGGTTCCTGGCGGGGCGGGCGCTCAAGCCGGTCGAGGCCATCACCCAGGCAGCCCAGCTCATCGCAGCGGGAGACTTGACCCAGCGCCTGACCGTCCCCCGATCCGCCGACGAGATCGGCCGGCTGACGGCCACCTTCAACGATATGATCGCCCGTCTGGACGCTTCGTTCCAACAGGTGCGGCGCTTCAGCGCCGACGCCTCGCACGAACTCCGCACGCCCCTCACCGTGATGAAGGGGGAAACGGAACTGGCCTTGCGGCGGCCCAGGTCCGCGGAGGATTACCGGCTGGTTTTGGAGAGCAGCCTGGAAGAAATCGACCGCATGAGCCGGATCGTGGAGGAGCTGCTCTTTTTGGCGCGAGCGGACTTGGGCGAGGTGAAGATGGAGTCCAAGCCGGTCCGTCTGGATACGTTGGTCGAGGACATCCAGAGACAGGCGATCGTCCTCGGGCAGGAGTCTCAGGTGCAAGCGGTGGTAGGAGCCGTGGAGCCTGTGACCGTGCTGGGAGACGAATTGCGATTGCGCGAGCTGGTGCTGAACCTGGTGGACAACGCCATCAAGTATTCGCAGAGGGGCGGTGCGGTCGAACTCCGGTTGAGCCGAGATCAGAATGCGGCGCGGCTGGTTGTCGCGGACCAGGGGATTGGGATTCCACCGGAAGCGCAGACCCGCATCTTCGACCGGTTTTACCGGACCGACGAGGCCCGTGCCCATGCCAAGAAAGGAACGGGCTTGGGCTTGTCGATCTGCAAATGGATTGTCGAGGCCCACCAGGGCCGCATCGAAGTCCGGAGCGCCCTCGGACAAGGGGCACAATTCACGATTGTCCTGCCGCTGGCGCCAGCCTAGGCGCATTAGACTCTTTTAATCCCACCTTAATTACCCTCTCATCTTGGGCTGTTATTCTCCGAGACAATCAAGGTCGAGACCTCTTCCGTGATGGTCTCGTCGGAACGATCGTATAAGGAGGATGACACCATGAGCCGATTACTTTCTCGTGCCGTGCTCTCCCGGGTGGGACTTGTGACCGGCCTGGCCCTTCTGGCCGGCGTGATGTTCTGGGCCGGGGATCGGGGCAGCAACTCTCATGCAGCCAACTCCGTTCCCCCTGGCTCAGGCAGCGCAGCGGCGGCAGGCGTTGCGCCTGCGACGTCCCTGGCCGGCCCCGGCTTTACCGAAGTGGCCAAGGCGGTCACGCCGGCTGTCGTCAATATCACGGCAACAAGAGTTGCCAGGCGCGAAGGCCATGACTCAATGGAAGAGTTTTTCGGGTTTCCGTTTCCGGGGCGGCCACGAGGGCCCTTGGCTCCTGGGGAGCCGCGTGACCCCCGCGATGGCCATGCGACGGGCATGGGCTCCGGTGTGATCGTTTCCTCAAACGGCTATATCGTGACGAACAACCACGTCGTGGAGGGAGCCCATGAGCTGACCGTCACCTTGCCGGACAAGCGGGAGTTCACCGGCAAGGTCGTGGGGACCGATCCCAAGAGCGACCTGGCCGTCATCAAGGTGGAGGCGCAGCACTTGCCCGTGGTGTCCTGGGGCGATTCGGGTCAATTACAGGTCGGGGAATATGTCCTGGCCGTGGGCAATCCCTTCGGTCTGACCTCGACCGTGACGAGCGGAATCGTGAGCGCGCTGGGGCGAGGACACATGGGCATCACGCAATACGAAGACTTCATCCAGACCGATGCGGCGATCAATCCCGGCAATTCCGGCGGCGCCTTGGTCAATGCCGCAGGCGAACTGGTGGGGATCAACACCGCAATCATCTCCCAGACCGGAGGGTATCAGGGGGTCGGCTTCGCGATCCCGGTCAGCATGGCTAAGCCGATCTATGAGAGCTTGGTGGCGACGGGCAAAGTGGTCCGGGGCTATCTGGGAGTCGGTATCCAGGATCTGAACCAGGACTTGGCCAAGTCCTTCGACCTGAAGCAGCCCCAGGGCGCGCTCGTCAGCGACGTCAACGAAGACGGTCCGGCTGAAAAAGGCGGGCTCAAACAGGGGGACATCATCGTGAAGTATCAGGGGGGGGCCATTGGAGATGCGGCGGCCCTGCAACGGGCCGTGACCCGTACTGCGGTCGGCGCCAAGGCCCAGCTCACGGTGGTCCGGAACGGCCGTGAGGTGAACCTCGCCGTGACGATCGGGGAGCAGCCTGGACCGGTTACGATGGCCGGCGCCGAGAAGGGCCTCGACCATGCCCTGGCCGGCCTCGACGTGCAAGGGCTGGATCGGCAGGCCAGGCAAGCGTTGGGACTGGATGCCAAAACCACCGGCGTGGTGGTCGTGAACGTGGAAGAGGGGAGTGCGGCGGGGCGGGCCGGGATCAGGCCAGGGGACGTGATCCGGGAGATCAACCGGCAGCCTGTGTCATCGGTGAAGGACTACGAGAAGCTTGCGATGAGCCTGGGCAAGCAGGAACGCGCGTTGCTCTTGATCCATCGTCGCGGCGGCTCTCGCTACATCTCCGTACAGATCTAAGGCCTTCGGGTGCCTCCCGGACAAACGGGAGGCACCCGGCTCCTAATCGAAGACGACGGTTTTGTTGCCGTAGACGAGGACGCGCCGCTCGACGTGCAGACGGACGGCTCGCGCGAGGACCGATTCTTCGAGGTCGCGGCCCTTCCGAACCAAATCCTCGACCGTATCGCGATGGCCCACCCGCATCACGTCCTGGTCGATGATCGGGCCTTCGTCCAAATCCTGGGTCGCGTAATGGGCCGTGGCGCCGATGAGCTTGACGCCCCGGTCATAGGCCTGTCGGTAGGGATTGGCGCCCATAAAGGCCGGGAGAAACGAGTGGTGAATGTTGATGACGGGGCAGCCGACGGCGGCGAGAAAGTCGCCGCTTAGAATCTGCATGTAGCGGGCCAGCACCACGAGTTCGATACGGTGTCGCGTGAGTTCGGCGAGCACCTGCTGCTCCTGCCTGGGCTTGGTCTCCTTCGTCACGGGAAAGACGGCAAAGGGAATGTCATAGAGCTTGGCCCAGGCCTGACAGGTGTCGTGGTTGGAGACGATCACCGGCACGTCGATGTGCAGCTCCCCCCGGCGTTGGCGTTGGAGCAGATCGGCCAAGCAATGGTCTTGCTTGGAGACCAGAATCGCCACGCGGAGTTGCGCCGGGCGGACATGGACTTCGTAGCGCATCTGGAACTCTTGGGCGATCGGCGCAATGGCGGCGGCGATGTCGCCGGGCGGAAGGGGAGCGTCGTCGAGGGCAAACTCGGTCCGCATCAGGAACTCGCCCTGCTCGCGGTCGGTGTGATGATCCGAGTCCAGAATGTTGCCCCCGAGGTCGTGAATGACTCCGGCCACGCGGGCTACGATGCCTTTGCGGTCTTTGCAGTGGATGAGGAGGATGACCGAGCGAGGATGGTCCGTCATGACGCGGCCATTCTATCAATCCCCTGGCCAAGAGTCACGGCCAAGACCGGTTGTTCGAGGGAGGGCTATCCGACGATGCAGCCGACGAGGTCGTAGGCCGCCGCTTCCGTGATCGTGACTTTGACCAGATCGCCGGCCAGGGGGGGACGATCGGCCGGTCCGTCGCTGAGGTAGACGACGCCGTCGATGTCCGGCGCTTGGCCTTCGTGGCGGCCGGCCAGCAAGAGGGGAGATTCCTCCGAGGGGCCGTCCACAAGGACTTCGAGGGTTCGGCCCACCATGAGGCGGCTCTTCTTGAGCGCGATGGACTCTTGCAGCGCCATGAGTTCGGTGCGTCGCGCCTCGATTCGTTGCCGGTCGAGCTTGCGCGTGAGTTCCACGGCCGGCGTGCCTTCTTCATCCGAATAGAGAAAGACACCCACCCGGTCGAACTCCATGTCGGTGAGGTAGCGTTTTAACTCGGCGAACTGGGCATTGGTCTCGCCGGGATAGCCCACGATGAAGCCCGTGCGGACTGTGAGCCCCGGGATGCGCCGCCGCAGCCCCTCGATCAAGTCGGTGATCGAGGCCTTGGTGCCGAGTCGGTGCATGCGGCCGAGCACCTCGTCGTTGATGTGCTGGAGCGGCATGTCCAGGTACTTGGCGATCCGCTCCGATCCGGCATAGAGTTCGATCAATTCCTCGTCTATCGGCTGGGGATAGAGATAGAAGGGGCGAATCCAGCGGAGGCCGGGAATGTCCACCAGCGCCTTCAACAAGGCCGTGAGTCCGCGCTTGAGCCCCAAGTCCACGCCGTAGTTGATCGTGTCCTGGGAGATCAGGTTGATTTCCTTTACGCCCTCGGCGGCCAGGCGGCGGACCTCTTCGACGATGGAGGCCACCGTCCGGCTGCGCTGCTTCCCGCGCATGAGGGGGATGGCGCAGAAGGCGCAGTTGCGGTTGCAGCCTTCCGCGATCTTCACGTAAGCCGTGTGGGGAGGGCCCAGCCGAAGTCTCGGCGTCAGGCCGTCGTACAGATAGGGCGGCGGCGCCATCCAGAGTTGCTGTGAGGGACGTTCGGCGGCGAGCGTCGTCCGGCAGATCTCGGCGATGCGGCCGATTTCGCCGGTTCCGACCACGGCGTCCAACTCGGGCAGTTCCTCGAGCAGTTCGCCTTGGTAGCGCTGGGCCAGGCAGCCGGCTGCGACCAGCACCTTGCAGCGGCCGGTCTTTTTGAACGAGCCGTATTCGATGATGGCATTGATGGATTCCTGTTTGGCTTCCTCGACGAAGCCGCAGGTGTTGATGACGATCACGTCCGCTTGGGCCGCATCCGCCGTCAAGGCATAGCCCTCGGCGGTCAGGGACCCCAGCATGACTTCGGCGTCCACCTGGTTTTTGGCGCAGCCCAGATTGACGAACCCGATGGTCGTGGAACGTGCCCCTGTCGTGACGGGAAGAGATTTACGTGCTGCCATAGTCCAGTCAGTCTACGGGATGGGTTCCAAGGCTGTCAAATGACCGGTCGGCTTGATTCGGCCTCCTCGTTCGCCTAGAGTGGGCCCATGATCAGGACTTATCAAGGCATCAAGCCGACCATCGGCAAGGACGTCTACATCGAAGATACCGCCGTCGTCATCGGCGACGTGGTGATCGGCGAAGAATCCAGTGTCTGGTTTCACGCGGTCGTCCGAGGCGACGTGCATTACATCAGAATCGGAAGCCGGTCCAATGTCCAGGACCTCAGCCTCCTGCACGTTACCCACGACACCCATCCCCTCGTGATCGGGGACGATGTGACGATCGGACACCACGTCGTCCTGCATGGCTGCACCGTCAAGGATCGGGTCTTGATCGGGATGGGCGCGATCATCATGGACGGGGCGGTAATCGGCGAGGACTCCGTCGTGGGGGCCGGCGCGTTGATCACCGAACGGACCATCGTGCCCCCCAAGAGCTTGATTCTTGGTTCCCCGGCCAAGGTCAAGCGGCAAGTGACGGAGGAGGAACTGGCCTGGATCAGAGAATCTGCGCAGAACTATATCAACTACGCCAGCCAGTATCGGACCGATCCCGCCAAGGGGCAGACGGGCTTTCGTATCTGAATCTTGTCGATCCGGAAGTCAGAAAGTCGAAAAGTTGAAAAGTCTTACCGTCCAGGACTTGCCGACTTTCCGACTTTGCGACTTTCTGACGTTTCGGTGCCGACTCTGATGAAGCAGATCGGGTCCTCGACGATCGCCGTCGGGTAGTCTTCTTCCTCGACCAGGCAAGCGATGTTGTTCTTCAGGCACCAGTCGGTGATCCAGGGGATTTCCTCGATCGACGTGGTCACAAGTCCGGGGAGGCTCAGCTTGCTCAGGCAGGCGTCGGTCAGCGCGAGCACGGCTTTCCGCTCTTGCTCGAAGGCCGCTGGATCGAAGGTCGTCGGGTTGGCCCTGCCATAGGAGAGGGAAGAGAGTTCAGGAAACCGCTCCGGATCGTTGAGGGCGCTGACGATCCAGAGGTGGTCGAAGGAGCCCTCGGCGCTGCAGGCATCAGCACAGACGAACTGAAACGAATGGGCGGCGCAGGCCTGATTCAACACCAGGACTTCCTCGCTTCTCAGGTTGTAGGCTGCCACGGTCTGTTGCAACTCCAGGGCCTCCATCGCCAGGATCGGAATCTCTGCCACCCCGGCCCCCACGTAGAGGCTGCGTCCTTGGGGGGGCAAGCGGGCCAGCAACACTTCGGCGAGCTTGAGGCCGAGGGTCTGGCAGGGACCGCGACGGTCCCTCCAGAAGGCCTCGCCTCCTTCGTCGCAATAGATGGCCCCCAGCGCGGCATAGTCCAGTTGGCTGAAGATTTGCGCAATCGCTCGTTTGGTATGGGCTTGGAGTCGTCGCTGCATGGAATCAGCTTGGAAAATTATTGAGAACAATCTTTCAAAGTTTCGGAAGCATTGCAAGCCGGCTTACAATGTCGGCGGGACGCGGCCTCAATGCCAAAACCGAATGGTTGCGAGTCGCACGCTCGCTGAAAGCCGGGCATCGAGGCGAGGGCTGTGAATCCGCTGCGCGGAGAGGATCGGTCTAACGGCCGCGCTTGGCAATGAGTTCCCTGACTGCCGGAACAAGGTCGCTTGGTATTTCCATCACAGTTTGGGACTTGTCTTCGACAGCCGCTTCGTCTTCGGCCACCGCCTCCTCCTCCGTCTGCTCTTCGTAGTGCGCCAATACACGACAGACTCGCGCTTCATCCCAGCCCGGAGGAAACTTGCTCTGTGTGGTCATGGTTTTTGTCTCCGTCGCCGCCGATACGCCAGCAGCGGTTTGCCGGTCAATTGATAAGCCGTCACCACGAATATACTACCAGGTTCTGGGTCTGGGACATAGATTACCCGCAACTAGCGACCTGCCTGAGTTTTTCCGATGGCAACCCGCGAGCCCTCGCGTCTCGGCCTGTCCTCGCCGGAGGCTCTCAGTACGGCTTCAACTTCGCCCTCGTCCACGGCATGGCCGTAAATGTGCGGCAGGCCTGTCTCTGGGTCAAGATAGTATCGAATGTTCATCCGTCACAAGTCTCCCCGAAAAGAGATGAGGGAGAATAGACTGGAAGAGGGTTCGAGAGGAGCAGGACTGAACTTTCTGAGCGGCACCGAAAGGTGATGGGCGTAAACAAACGACTGGCTCTTGGAATCCAGCGGCGGCATGGCGGTTCGTCCTTCGCGTCGAACGAGAAATACGGCGTCCGCAACTGACGTTTCCAACTGCCGAGCCGAAAGTCTAGCGAAACTGCTCAATAAAAGCTATTCAGAAGGCCGACCGGCCAAGTCCAGCGCTGCCGCAGTCACCGCCCGCGCGACCTGTTCCATGAACATGAAGTTCAGCCCCTCGATCGTATCGGTCGGCTGGTGATAATGCGGATTGCGGAAATTCGCCGTGTCGGTCAGCATGACGGCGGGATAGCCGTAGTGCCAAAAGGCGGCATGGTCGCTTCGCCTGGTATCGGGCAGCAATTCTCCCTTGCCCGGCACTACCAGCGAGATGGTCTTAAGCTCCGGCACCTGCTGGTTCGCCTGCCGTTCGACGGCAGCGGTCAGGTCGGCGGAAGCGACGTTGCCCACGATGGCCAGGAAATCGCCGATGGAGGGAACGGGGATCGGCGTGCCGGGAGGTCTGCGTTGCGAGCCTTCCTCGGAACTGGCAAAGCCGACACATTCCAACACGACGGCCCCGTAGATATCCTGGCCCCTTTCTCGTAACTGCGAGGCATAGGCCAGACTGCCGAGCAGATTTTCTTCTTCCAGACAAAAACCGATCAATTCCACCGGCCGCAGCAAGGGAATCGCCTGAAGGCTGCGCGCCACCTCCAACATGACCGCCAGGCCGCTGGCGTTGTCGTCGGCTCCCGGCGAGTCCGGCACCGTATCGTAATGGGCGGCGATGATCAAGGGGGCGGTCTCCGGTTGAGTGCCGGGCAGGGAGGCGACCACGTTTCGGTAACTGTCGCCGAAGGCGTCGAAGGCATGGGTGGACACCGTAAGACCCAGCCGGGAGAATGTCTCACACAAATAGGCCTCGGCTTGTCTGAGGCGGTCAGGCGAGGAAAGGGGATGGCGTTCGCCGAGCAGGGCCTGGACGTGAGTGCGAAGTCGCGGAATCACAAGCCCAGGTCCGAAGCCTTGGCGAAGACGGCGCCAGCCTTCTTCATAGCCTCGACGGCTCGTTCGCAGTCGCCAGGCAAGGCATCGATTCCCTTGATCGCATCGTCGAGGACTACGACCCGCAAGCCCAGCCGGCAGGCATCCAGCACCGTGTTCTTGATGCAGTAGTCTGTGGCGATGCCGGTTATGTACAGCGTGTCGGTTCCGAGATCGCGGAGTCGTTCGGCCAGGGGGGTGCCTTCGAAGGCGGAGTAGGCTTCCTGCTTGGGGTCCGTGGCCTTGGAAATGATCAGGCAGCCTGGGGGCAGGGCGAGGGAAGGGTGGAACCGGGCTCCCCATGAACCTTGTACGCAATGGGTCGGCCAGGGCCCCCCTTGCTCCTTGAAAGAGCTGTGTCCGGCCGGATGCCAGTCGCGGCTGGCGATGACGGGGCAACTCTTTTGGTGAAAGAACTGGATGTAGCGGTTGACGAGGGGGACGATCGCGTCGCCGCCTGGGACGGCGAGGGCGCCGCCAGGGCAGAAATCGTGTTGGATGTCCGTGACGAGGAGCGCCGATGTCGCATCGGGCTGTGGAGTCTTTATCTCAGGCGCGACGCGGTGTTTGGAGGGGGACTTCATATCACCGGCTATCAGCTGTCAGCCATGTGTTCGGATGGAAAAACTGAAGGCTGATCGATCCGCTACGACACGATCTCAGTCCCGATCCCCTTGTCCGTAAACACTTCCAGGAGGATGGCGTGGGGCATCCGGCCGTCGATGACGTGGGCTTTCTTCACGCCGCCATCCAGCGCCATCAGACAGGCATGGACTTTCGGAAGCATGCCGGCGCTGATCGTACCCTTCTTGACCATGCGCTGCATGTCCTTGCGCGAGAGGGTGGAGACGTGGCGGCCCTTGGCGTCGCGGATGCCCTTCACGTCGGTCAGCACGAGGAGTTTTTCCGCGTGGAGCGCCGCGGCCACCGCCCCGGCCACCAAGTCCGCGTTGATGTTGTAGGAACGGCCTTGGCGGTCGGTTCCGATGGGCGCGATCACGGGAATGAAATTGTCTTGCTGCAGTTTCAAGAGGATTTGGGGGTCCACCGACTGGACCTCGCCGACCAAGCCGAAGTCTTCGTCCGGATCGCCGTCCGGGTCCGTGCAGAGGCTCTCCGCCCAAGCCTTGGCGGTGAGGGGCTTGGCTTGGATGAGACCGCCGTCCTTACCCGTGAGCCCGACGGCCTTGGCGCCGTGGCAATTCAAGAGGGCCACGATTTCCTTGTTGATCTTCCCGCCCAGGACCATTTCGACCACGTCCATCGTGGGCCGATCGGTCACGCGCACGCCCTGTTTGAACTTGGGCTCCAACCCCAGCTTCTTCAACATTTGATCGATCTGCGGCCCGCCGCCGTGCACGATCACGGGGTTGAGGCCGACGTATTTCAAGAGGACGACATCCAACGCAAAGCGGTCTTTGAGGGCGTCCTCGGTCATCGCCTTGCCGCCGTACTTGATCACCACGGTCTTGCCGGTGAAGGTGCGGATGTAGGGCAGGGATTCGACCAGCACGTCGGCTTTTTTGATCAGCTTGTTCATAGGGGGCAGTTCCTCAGCCATCAGCTTTCAGCATTCAGCCACAAGCCGTCGGATTTTACAAGGGATCGGGAGGCAAACTTTTCAGCCATCAGTTTTCAGCTATCAGCTCCGAGCCGAAGAACTGATCGCGGATTGCTTCTCAGAGAATGAACCGGCTGAGGTCTTCGGCCTTGACGATGTCCTGCAGGCGGTGCTGCACGTATTGGGCGTCGACGAGGACCTTGCGGTCGGTCATGTCCGGGGCTTCGAACAGGACCAATTCCAGCACGCGCTCCATGATCGTGAAGAGGCGCCGGGCCCCGATATTCTCGGTCCGCTCGTTGACCAGCGCGGCCGTGGCGGCGATTTCCTCCAAGCCTTCGCGCGTGAATTCCGCCGCGACGCCTTCCGTTTCCAACAGGGCCCGGTACTGCGTGACCAGCGCGCCGCGCGGCTCGGTCAAAATGCGGATGAAGTCGTCCTTGGTAAGGGGTTCCAGCTCGACGCGGATGGGAAAGCGCCCTTGCAGTTCGGGGATCAAATCCGACGGTTTGGCGACGTGAAAGGCCCCGGCGGCGATAAACAGAATGTGGTCCGTGCGGACCGGGCCGTATTTGGTGTTGACGGTCGAGCCCTCGACGATGGGCAGCAGGTCCCGCTGCACCCCCTCGCGAGAGACGTCCGGTCCTGAAAACTTTTCGCGGCCGGCGATCTTGTCGATCTCGTCCAAAAACACGATGCCGGCTTGCTCCACCTTGGTGACGGCTTCGCGGGTCACTTCGTCCATGTCGATCAATTTTTGCGCCTCGTCCTGCGTCAGGTGTTTCAGGGCGTCGGGGACCTTCATGGTCCGCTTTTTCTTCTTGCCGGAGAAGAGCCCGCCCAACATGTCACGCAGACCGCCTTCCAGTTCCTCCATCCCGCCCACGTTCGAGATCATGCCGATGGGGATGCCCCGCTCCTTCACCTCCAACTCGACGGACCGGTGATCCAGCTTCCCTTCGCGCAGTTGGAGGCGGAGTTTGGACCGCGTTGCCTCATAGGATTCGTAGGCCTGGCTGTCGGCCGAGGGAGTCTCCCCCTCCGAGGCGCCGAAGGCCGGCTTGGCTGCGGGCGGCGGCAGGAGCAAGTCCAGCAGCCGCTCTTCCCCCAACTGCTCCGCCTTCTGCTGCACCTGTTCCTGATGGCCGGCCTTCACCAGGCTGACCGCCTGTTCCGTGAGGTCGCGGATGATGGACTCCACGTCGCGCCCGACATAGCCGACCTCGGTGAATTTCGAGGCTTCGACCTTGATGAAGGGGGCCTGGGCCAGCTTGGCCAGGCGTCGCGCGATCTCCGTCTTGCCGACGCCGGTGGGGCCGATCATGATGATGTTTTTGGGGGTCACCTCGTCCCGCAGGTCGGGGCTCAACTGCTGCCTCCGCCAGCGGTTGCGCAAGGCGATGGCGACCATCCGTTTGGCGTCCTTCTGGCCGATCACGTAGCGGTCCAACTCGGCCACGATCTGGCGCGGGGTCAGGCTGTCGAGGCCGGCCCGAGACCGGCCTGCTTGCGGGACTCCGTGGCCCTGGGCGGTCATAGCGCCAGTTCCTCGATGACGATTTGCAGGTTGGTATAGATGTCGATGCCGCCGGCGATCTTCATGGATTCTTCGACGATGCGGCGCGCGTCCAGCGTCGAGTGGCCCAAGAGGGCCCGCGCGGCGGAGAGGGCATAGGGGCCGCCTGAGCCGATGGCCAGGATGCCGTCCTCCGGCTCGATCACGTCGCCTGTGCCGGAGATCACGAAGGAATGGTCCTGGTCGGCGACTGCCAAGAGGGCTTCCAGTCGTCGCAGGGCCCGGTCGGTCCGCCAGTCCTTGGCCAATTCGACCGCGGCACGGGTCAGGTTGCCTCGGTACTCCTCCAGCTTGGTCTCGAATTTTTCGAAGAGCGTGAAGGCGTCGGCCGTGGCGCCGGCGAACCCGGCCAGAATCTTGTCGTGGTGAAGACGGCGCAGCTTGCGGGCATTGTGCTTCATCACGGTGGTGCCCACCGTGACCTGGCCGTCCGAGCCCATGACGACGCGGCCCTCGCGCCTGACGCAGAGAATGGTCGTGGAACGAATGATCATGGTTGTGCTTTCCGATGAGTCGGTTGAGGGATCGGGGGAGCGCCTGACCCGGCGACCGGCTTGGCGATGTCGCCGCCGATTGATTCGAGCGTCGGCCGCTTCGCTGAGGACCGTCCCGCCCTCGGATGGGCGCGGTCGTAGACCGCCATCAAATGGTCCGTGGCTAGGTGCGTGTACTTCTGCGTCGTGCCGAGCGAGGCGTGGCCCAGCATTTCCTGGATCGCCCGGAGGTCCGCGCCTTCGTCCAGGAGATGGGTGGCGAAGGAGTGGCGGAGCGCATGGGGGCTGACGCGGCCTCCCGAGAGTCGGGCGGAATATTTCCCCACAATCCGCTCGACGCTCCTGGCGGTCAGGCGGCCGCCCCGGCTGTTCAGAAAGACGGGCGCCGATAGTTGATGGCCGATGGCTGACGGCTTCACGGACGCGTGGTATTGCCGGAGCGCTTCGATGGCCACCTCTCCGACGGGGACGATGCGTTCCTTGCGGCCTTTGCCGCGCAAGCGCACCAGACCATCGCTCAAGTTCAGATCGTCCCGATTGACGCCCACCAACTCGCTCACGCGGGCCCCCGTCGAATAGAGTGTTTCCAGAATCGCCCGGTCTCGCAGGGCCGTCGGCCCCTCCCCGTCAGGAAATTCCATGAGCGCATTG
>VGXD01000008.1 GCA_016873525.1 Nitrospira sp.
CGGCCGGGCCGTCGCCAAACTCAAGAGCGGCAAGACCATCGTATCGGACATGCTGCTCTATGCCATGGGCCGGATCGCCAACACGGACGCCTTGAATCTCCCGGCCATCGGCCTGCAGACGGACCCGCTCGGCCAGCTCAAGGTCAACGAGTTCTATCAGACCGAGCTGCCCCACATCTATGCCGCCGGCGACGTGATCGGCTTTCCCGGCCTGGCCTCCACCTCCATGGAGCAGGGCCGCCTGGCGGCCTGCCATGCTTTCAAGGTGGAACAATCCACCCTGCCCAAGGTCATGCCCTACGGCATCTACACGATTCCGGAAATCTCCACGGTGGGCAAAAACGAAGAAGAGCTGACGGAGCAGGGCGTCCCCTACGAAGTCGGGCGGGCCTGGTACCGCGAGATCGCCAGAGGGCAAATCTACGGCGACCTGGAAGGGCTGCTCAAGCTCATCTTCCACCGGGACACCATGCAACTCCTGGGCGTCCACATCATCGGCGAAGGCGCCACCGAGCTGATCCACATCGGCCAGGCAGTCCTGACCTACGGCGGCCAAGTGGACTTTTTCGTCCACAACGTCTTCAACTACCCCACCCTCGCCGAATGTTACCGCACCGCCGCCTTGGACGGGATCAACCGGATGGGCAAACTCTAACGCGAGCGTCAGGCCCCATCCGCGCATCATCGAGAGCAAAGGAGCCCCATGGCATTCTGCGAACGCTTGCGCAAGCTGGCCCAACCCATCTGGGACGCCCAGCTCACCCATCCCTTCGTGGTCGCCCTGGGCAAGGGCACGCTGCCGGCCCGCAAGTTTCGGTACTACATCCTGCAGGACGCGCGCTTTCTGGGCGACCTGGCCCGCATCTTTTCGGCAGGAGCGCAGAAGGCGCCGGACGCCGAGTCGGCGCTGACATTCAACAAGCTGGCCGAAGAGACGCTCCTCGTGGAGCGCAACCTGCACGAGAGCTACGGCCAACGTTGGAAGATGACGCCGCAGCAGATGACCGCCGTCCCCATGGCCCCCACCACCTACGCCTACACGCGCCACATGCTGGCGGTGGCTGCAACCGGAACCGCCGCCGAGATCACCGTCGTGGCCCTCCCCTGCGCCTGGATCTATTGCTGGGTCGGCCAGCACTTGTTGAAAAATGGTCCGCCGAAGGCCGGCCACCCTTACCGCGACTGGCTCACACTCTATGCCTCGCCGGAGTTTGCGGCCGTGCAGCGCTGGATGAGGAGCAAGGTGGATGAGTGGGCGACGCAGGCGGGACGGGACGAGAAGCGGCGGATGGAGGAAGCCTTCGTGACCAGCTCGCGGTATGAGTGGATGTTTTGGGAGATGGCGTGGAACGAGGAGGAGTGGCCGGTGTGAAGACACGGGTCCTGGCCTTCTGCGGCCAGTCTTCCCTGGTGCTCGCGCAACGCGCGCCCTCGGAAGGGCCTCGTTGGACGCGCGCAATAACGGGCAGACCGGCCGCCGCCGGCCCCCCAGATAAAAACCGGCCAGAGGGGAAAGAGAGTGGCGCTTCGCTCAGCCGTCGGCTTCTTCCTTGCCCAATCCTTTGCGTCATTGGCTACTTAGGATGAGACAGACTTGGCGCGGGATTCTGGTTGTGTTGTTGGTCTTCCTGACTGGCTGTGCCGGAAAGGAGACGCGGCAGGCGGAGGCGGCGGAGCTGCGGCGCCTGGCCATGTTGACGGCGCCGCTGGAAGCCCCGCTCGATCCCAAGCCAAGAGCTTGCCTGGTGATCGAAAAGACCGAGAAGATCAACGCGGCGGTCACTTTCGTCTCGTCCGCCGATGAAGGCCGCTGCACACACAGTCTGGTGGTGACTGAAGGCGCCCTGCAGAATCTGCGCGACGATGAGCTGCAAGCTGTCCTCGCGCACGAACAGTCGCACTACACGCTCGGCCACTTGGATGCCTATGCCAAGCGGCACAAAATCAAGATGGCTTTCAAGTCCGTCTTCCTCGTGATCTCGCAGATCACCTGGATCGGTTATGCGATCGGGAACATCGGTTCCCTGGCTACCGACGCGGTCTCGAACGCCTATACGCGCGAGGATGAAACGGCGGCGGATCTCGAGGGGGCAAGGTTCCTGCGGGAGGCCAGCGTGAAGTGGCCCGGCCCTAACAAACCGTCAGGCTGCGACCAGATGGCCAAGATGCTGGAGGTCCTTCACCGGCACAGCGGCGATTCGCTTTGGGCCGATTACCTGGGGGACCATCCGAGCCTGACTGCACGGACTTTGATCGTGCAGGCGTATTGCGACGGATTACCGACGGCATCGTGATTCATCGCCAGGACACGTCAATTCTCTAAGGCAAGAAAAGGAGTAGGAGTCTTTCACCACTCATGTCATGTGCATCGCTCGATGCGCGCAGTTAAGGGCATCTTAGCCAGCCCTACCCACCAAATCCGAGAAGACGAGTTAGCTCGGGCATTTTCTCGTTTATGAAGTGAATAAGTTTGCTTGCACTAGCGAGTGTAAGTCCCACCTTTTGAATCCTCTCCAAAATGGCCGCAATTGTGCTGGGGTTACGTTCTTCCTTTGTAGTTTCTATCTCTTTCAACAGGCCTTTAATCAATCTAAAAAGCTCTTCTCGCTCTGTTTTATGACGTTCATCGACATGGCCGATAATTTCGATCAATTGGCGCAATAAAAGACCGGCCTGCTCCTCCTCACCCCCCTTTTGTATAAGCTGAGTTACTGCGCCACTAAGCTGTGACTGAACAACATGTCCTACAACCAAATTTCCAATTTGACTCCCACTAATGCTAATGGGAGACATGGCTACGCTTGGCTTCATTTCTCGCAGTTTAATCCTGTCCTGGATATGGCCTATGAGACTGCTGCGACTCTCTTCTAATACACGCACGGTGTGTTTTTGATAATCGGCCGACCAAGGAACATCCTCGGAAATGCAACCAGTCGCTTCAGCGAAGAGATTCTGCAATGCGTCATTAGAAGGATTTGTAAAGTGCTGATCTGAGTTGAGCCCCAACTTATCGGAGTTCTGAACCAGCGCATCAATGAAATCGTCAATGATTTGCTCGATACATTTCGCGTAAGCTTCGGCTATGGCTTCAGAAGTCACACTACTTTGCAATACTCCACGCCGATTGAATTCTCCCTTGATTTCCTGCACTTGCCTCCGCGGTGGAAATCCCCGTTTGTGTTTTACCTCTCGCAGAATGGTGGAAAGAATGTCATTCATTGAATTGAACCTCTTCCGTCCATTTTATTTTCGGCCATCTCATCCTAGCGTTTCAGAAGTTACCACCTTCGCGATTCACGCCAGAGCATGACAGATCAGGCATCACGGACCGTCAAATGACGCGAGAGGGCAGTTTGGGATTCAGCACCTTGCGGGCGCTTTCCGCGCCGCTCACCGGCAGCCGACCTGGATTGAGCAATCCCACCTGCATGAGGACACCGGCCTGATCCCAATAAATGTGCTCGTGGGAAATCTTGCCGTTCTTGAACCCCACGATGACGGCGACCGCCATCTCGACTTTCTTGCCCGTTGGGACCACGCCGGGCAGCAGCCAGTCCATGGCCGTGGTGTGCGTAAAACTGATCACCAGTTCTTCCACAATCTGATCGCTGCCGACGGTCCGGGAGACGTTCACCATCTTGACGTCGGGAGGAAAAAATTTCCCGACGAGGTGATCGCGGTAAAAATCGCGGACTCCTTTGCCGCCCACCCCGCCGGCCATCGTCGGCACATGGTTGAGGTGGGGATTGTCGGACATGGTGGCCATGGTGGTGTCGAGGTCGCCGTCCAGCTCCGCTTTCACATGACGCTGAAATAGTTCCACCATGGCCCGCTGGGCCGCTGACAAACCGTCATTCATAGTTGCTGACTCCTTTTGTTTCGACGATGGTCGTCACTGGTTTCATGGCGATTCCTTACAGCCCCGCCTAGGACTACGCCGAACCGCGTAAAAAATCAACGGGGCGTGAGGGGGCCCAGGAAAAGCATAGCGCCGGCCAGGCACACGGCCCTTTCGCTTGACGGCCGGTATAACAGCGGTTATACTTTTGCATTATGAAGACTGCTATTTCGATTCCCGACACAGAGTTTGAAGCAGCCGAACGGCTGGCAAAGCGGCTCCGCGTGAGCCGGAGTCAGCTCTACCGGAAAGCGATCACGGACTTCGTCGCCCGTCACGCGGAAACGCGCGTGACCGAAAAGCTGAACGAGGTCTACGCAGAGCCGGCCGAGTCCGTTCTGGATGAGCTATGGCAACGGGCGCAAGCCAAGTCGGTCCAAACGAACGAGTGGTAATTCGAAGGGGCGACGTGTGGTGGGCGGCCCTTCCTCCTCCCTCAGGGTCTGAGCCAGGGTACCGTCGTCCCGTTCTTATCCTCCAAGCCAATTCCTTCAATCAGAGTAAGATTCACACGATCATTGGAGCCGTCATCACCTCCAATCTTCGTCTTGCCGAAGCGCCAGGCAATGTCCAACTATCCAAACGCCAAAGCGGGCTTCCCCGTGAATCCGTGGTCAATGTGTCCCAGGTTGTCACCTTCGACCGTTCCTTCCTCTCCGATCGGATCGGTCGAATCCCGCCCTCCAAGCAACAAGAAGTAGACAATGGGCTGCGTTTGGTCCTCGCTCTGTAGCAGATGAGCTAAAAGGCGGCGGGAATTCTTGGGGGGAGACACTCAAGCGCCGGGAACCGTTTGCCAAATTGAGTATGGGGGAGCGGATTTTTCTTTGCGCGCTCGGGTTCGCCGGAGCTCGATTTGAGGCGAGAAAGAGAGGGCGCGCCATGACACATTCCTATTCGGATTGTTTTTTTTGCGGAGGCTGTGTCGAAGAACGGCTTGTCCAGCGGGAAATCTGGTGGGAAAATCGGTTGTTCATTGTGGAGAAAGTTCCCGTCGGCGTATGCAAGCAATGTGGGGAGAAAGTTGTGCTGCCCGACGTGGCGAAAAAGATCGATGGGCTTTTGAAGAGCCCCGGATCGCCCGACAAATTCATCACCGTGCCGGTCTACTCTCTTGCCTAACCAACGGGCTTCCCATAGCGCACCGACGCGCGCCAGTAGTCATCGGCACGTTAGGCCGACTTACTGCTCAGGCTTCTTCGTGGCGGGTTTTTTCTTGGAGGGTTTTCGTTCGACGGATTGGGATTTGAGCCTGGAAAGTTCGGTGGATTGTTCGGCGAGTGTCTGCTTCAGCCTCTCGATTTCCTCTTGAAGCTTCTGCATCTGGTTTTGCATCCCCCCATCGGCGGCATCGCTTGGCTTGGCTTGAGCCGGCGCCGGCGGTTGCATGCTCGCGGCAGGAACAGCGGGCCGCACGCTGGGCTGGGCCGCCACCGGAGCCGTGACCGGAGCTGTGACCGGAGCCGGAGCGAGGGCCGGGGCCAGGGGAATGGCCGGTCTTCTCGCGGCTTCGAGGAACCCCGTCTGGTCCAGGATCATTTCGCTGGCGGCAAGGCCTGAGTAGCCCCCCAACCAACTGGTCTGCGTCTCAAGCGCGAAGCGGGCTGGATCGAAGGTGAGGCTCTGGCCCCGCTTCTTCACGGCGCTCACGGGATTGGCCTTGACCGCCCTGGATTCTTCCGGCGAGACCGCCTCGCGATGGTTGGCGAGCAACACGTGCAGGCGCCGATCCGCGATGAAGAAGCCGCCGGAGGTGATCTCCTGCCCCGTCCCGGCCGAGCGCGTCACCACGAACACGATCCATTCCGAGGGCCGGGCCATCTGAAAGGCCTGTCGCAGCCTGGGCGCCAGCGAGCCGGCTTCGTCTGCCGTAAAGACCGGCTGGGGCGCCGGTTTCTGCTCAAGGGCGCCGACCCGTTCCTGGACGAGCAGCCGGTTGAGGATTTCCCGCAGCTCCAGCTCCGACCAGTCGGCCGGATGGTCGTAACGCAGTGACGCCGCGGGGTCCGGATCGGCATGGCTGTCCAGACGGACGAGCCAGGAGGGATCGCTGTGCACGGCGCGGGTGGCAAAGGTCGGGCCGGCGCAGCCCAGGCAAAGGAGCAAGAGGCATGGCAGCACCGCTTTGATCATGGACCCTCCGCCGGACAGGCTGCCTCTGCCTTATACACGGATTTACCGGAGGCGGCAACCGCGCCGGCACCTTTACTGTGACGGCACGTTTCGTATACAACAGTCCTACGTGTCCGGCCGGTTCCTTTTGAGCCGGCCTCTCTAGGGAAACCCATGAAACAAGTCCTGACCATCGCGGGCTCGGATTCCGGCGGCGGCGCCGGGATTCAGGCCGACATCAAGGCCATGGCGGCCAACGGCGTCTACGGCCTCTCGGCGGTCACCGCGATCACCGCGCAGAACACCAAGGGCGTGACGGCGATCCACGACCTGCCGATTGCGGTCATCGAGGCGCAGCTCGACGCGGTCTTCGACGACTTCGAGGTGGCGGCGGTCAAGACCGGCATGCTCTCCTCGGCCCAGATCGTGGATGCCGTGAGCCGGAAGCTGAGAAAATACCGGGCCGCCAACATCGTCGTGGACCCGGTCATGGTCGCCAAGAGCGGCCACCCCCTCCTGCAACAGGACGCGGTGGACCACCTCAAGACTGCGCTGATCCCCCTGGCCCTGCTCGTCACCCCGAACATTCACGAGGCGGAACTCCTGTCCGGCCTGACGATCGCGTCCCTGGCCGATGCGCGCCAGGCCGCCAAGATCATCCACAAACTGGGCTGCAAGCACGTCTTGATCAAGGGCGGGCATCTGCTCGCCGAGAAGGGCACCGACCTGCTCTACGACGGCCGCTTCTTCAACCTCTTCACCGGCGAGTTCATCGAGACGCCCCATACCCACGGCACGGGCTGCACCTATGCCTCGGCCATCGCCGCCCAGATCGCCAAGGGGAAATCGGTGCCCGATGCCGTCAAAACCGCCAAGGTCTACACCACCGAAGCCATCCGCCACGGCCTGGCCATCGGCCACGGCAAGGGCCCGACCAATCATTTCTACTTTTTACCCGAGTAAGGCGTGAGGATGTCGTCATGACACATTGGCACATTCGTCCGGCCACCTTCTGGCTGACCGGTTTGCTCTGGCTGCTTCTGTCGTCCGCCTTGGGCCTCGCGCTCTTCCTGGGCACGATGCTGGGCCGGCCGCTCCCGTCGGTCTTCCGCGTCCTGCACGTGCACAGCGCCTTGGTCGGCGGAGTCGCCCAAATCATCCTGGGGGCACTCCTGTCGTTCATCCCGCCCCTGCTCATGACCGGGCGGGACCGGCCAGAATCCCATCCGGTCTTGTTCCTGGCAATCAACGGGGGCACGGTCGGGATGCTGGCCGGATTTGCGGCGGGACATTCGCTCTGGGTCGGCGCGGCCGGAATCTTGGTGGTCCTCGCCTTTCTCTCCCTGGTAAGCGATGCCTTGCGCCAGGTCAGAAGCAGCTTGATCTCGCCCCCGCTGAACCTCTGGTTTTACGGCGTGGCCGTCTTGGCGCTCTTGGTTGGATTGGGCATGGGCGAGGCCATGGCCCTGCGCCTCCTGCCCCAGGATATCCTCGGGCAAGGACGGCTCGCCCACATCCACCTCAATGTCTTGGGCTTCGTGACGCTGACGATCGTCGGCACGATGCACAATCTGTTTCCAACCGTGCTGAACGCGCCGCTCTACAGCCCGCGCCTGGCACGGGCGACCTTTGCCCTCTTGCCGCTCGGCATCCTGCTGCTGATCGCCGGCTTTCTGTTCTCTCTCCTCCCGCTGACCATCGCGGCAGGGGCGGTCATCCTGGCCGGCGTGCTTCTCTATAGCTACAACATCCTGCGAACCTGGCTGAAGGCGGGACGGCCCCAACAGATTGCCGTGGCCCATTTCATGATGGCCACGTTGTTCTTGGTCATCGCCACAAGCGCCGGCCTCTTCGTCGCGGTCAACGCCTCCTGGACTCCGCCGCTCATGCCCTTCGGCACCTTGCACCTGGTGGCCTACACGCACCTGGCGCTGGTCGGGTTCATCTTGCAGACGATCGTCGGCGCCCTCTCTCACCTCCTGCCGATCAACCTGGCCCTGCACCGGGTCAAGAGCAACAAGAAGCGCGGACCCTACCTGGCCGAGCTGGCGGCGCTGGCCGAGCGATGGCGGCCGCTCCAAGTCGGAGCCCTGAGCTTGGGCGCTATCGGCTTGGCCTTCGTCGCCACCCTGGTCTGGCAATTCAGCTTGAACGAGACCCCGGTCCAGATTGCCGCCTGGACCAGCGCGGCCCTGCTCGGCCTGGGCCTGGCCATCGTGGGATTGAAAGTCATCCGGCTCTTCCTGCACCAGCCGGCAGCCCACATGCACGAGTGACGACATCTCATCATGATCGGCCAGGCATGATCGAACAAGCGCTCACCTTTTACGACTCCTTAGGCCATCGAAGCTCAGGGGTCCTGGCTGAACCGGACCGCCCCACAGACCGGCTGGTCGTCCTCTGCCACGGGTTCCTCTCGAACAAGAACAGCACGACCAACAAAGTCCTGACCGCCCAACTCGTCGAGCAAGACATCGCCACCCTGCGATTCGATTTTTTCGGACAAGGCGAGAGCCAAGGCCCCTTCGAGCGCATCACCGTCAGCATCGCATTGGCGCAAGCCCTGGCCGCCCTCGATCTGGCGGCCTCCAAGGGCCACCGCCGCATCGGGCTCATCGGCTCAAGCTTCGGCGGGTTGGTGGCGATTCTGGCTGCGGCCCAATGGTCACACCCACCCGCCCCAGGCGCCATTGCACCCACCCGCCCCGAGCCTGCCAAGCCAGGCTCCTGTCCAGAAGGACGCGCCCCTTCCCGTGCCCTGGCCTGTCTGGGGCTGAAATGTCCCGTCCCGGACTTTGAAGAGATGTTGCGGTTGGAGTTTGGGCCGGAGGGCATCGCAGAATGGAAACGCACCGGCACGATCCCGGACGTCACGGGCCGGCACGACCGCGTCAAACTACACTTTGCCTTCTGCGAAGACTGCGCCAGACACAAGGGCTACGAGGCGGCCTCCGCCGTCGCCGCGCCGACGGTGATCGTCCAGGGCGATCAGGACGAATATGTCCCGCTCCACCAGAGCCAACGCCTCATGGAGAGCCTCACGACGGAGAAAGCCCTGCACGTGCTCCCCGGCGCCGACCATGGATTCTCCAAGGGCGACGACTTCCGCCGCATGACGACCTTGCTGATCGACTGGATGGTCACGCACCTTCCGGCCGATGCCGGAGCGCGACGATGAGTCCGGAAAGCGGTCCGCCCACGGCCCAGCCCCTCCGTGAGGACCAACTGGAAGTCTTGAAGGTTCTCTATCCCTGGTATAAGGAAGAGGTGTTCCGGCGGCGCGAGCAGATGACGCGGCTGACCGCCTTCGCCAGCGCCTTTCTCGTCCTCTTGCTCGTCACGATGCCGGCGGTCCCGTCGCCGCCCCGTCCCACCTTCACCAGCGCGCTCTTCGCCATCACCGGCGTCGCGCTGTTCACCGGCATCTTCGCCTACCTGATCCTCCAGCAACGCAACCGCCACAGGCTGGCCAAGCATGCCTTGATCGAGATCGAACGGGTCCTGGGCCTCTTTGATGAAGGGCACTACGTGGCGGGCAAGAGTCTCTATCCGAAAGAGTGGCAGACCGCCTGGCTCAGCGACCGCAGCGTCACCGTCTACCTGACCGTCCTCACGGCCCTCACGGTCCTCGTCATCGCCGCCGTGCTCTTGCGCCCGTAACGGCTGCTGAAAAATCCCCCCAACTTCGTTCTCGCTCGCTCACCCCCTCAACGTACCCTCACCGCGTACGCATCGGGGTCTCGCATCACTGCGGCCTCGTTGGACGGCTTTTTGAGCAGCCTGTCAAGAAACATGCCGATCGCGAGAGTGATGCTTTTGGTGGCATTGCCGACCTGCTACAACAGCCGCCCCCCGACCACCCAATGGCGGTCGTCCGGCACGTCGATCAACAGGCGGCTGAGGTTCAGTTCGGCCAACTGAGCCGCCACCTCATCTTCCGTAAAGGCGGCCAGGAGCGAATGATAAAAATCGCGTCTAAGCACAGCCGGCTCGTCCGCCGCATAGCAATCCACGATCGCCTGAGCTTCCTCCGGCGACTCGGGGCGGAGCAGGTCCATCACCAGGACAGAGGCCCCGGGCCTCAGCAACTTCCTCAGGCCGTGCCAGAATTGCAAGGGATTGGGCAGGTGATGCAAGAGGCTGTTGGAGATCGCCGCATCGGCAGGCTCCGGCAACACCAAGGTCTGCACCCTCTCGCACCGGAGCATGATCCGATCCGCGAGCCCGGCCTTGCGCACCGCCTCCTCGGCCAGGCGGATCATGGCCGGCGAGGCATCCACGCCGGTCACCCGGCAGCCGGGCAGCGATCGGACGAACCGGATCGGGATATCGGCTGGGCCGCAGCCCAGATCGAGGACATGGCCCTCCGTCAGGTCCGGATAGTACTCGCGGAACCGATCCACGAAGCCCTGGTTTTCTTCCTCGAAGTCGGCCTTGGCGTAGACCAGGCACTGGGCTTCGTCTTCCATCAATTCCGGTTCAAGTGTCCGTTGCATCTGTGTCGCTCGTCGTCAGTCGCAAGTTGCAAGCAGCCATGTGACCAAGTTGGATTTGTCACGTGCCTGCTTGGTCACGTGTCGGCTCGTTCCATTTGTCTCAGGCCCCCTCGCAAGATTCCGGCGCCAGAACCTCCAACGCCAGCCAGCCCTCGCGCTCGCGCTGGGCCACCACGACCCCGCCGATCCCTTCGAAGGCCGCCGCAATGTCCCCGCGATCCTCCACGAGGAGACCGGACAGCACCAGCCTGACGCCCCTCTGCAAAGGCGAACGAAACCACTCCAGATTGCCGAGCAGGGTGTTCCGATCCAGGTTGGCCAGGATCAAGGTGCAGGGCCGATCCTCTGCCTTGGGCAGGTCTTGCAAGGTAGCCACCCGCAGATCCAATTCGGGACCGAATCCATTGGCCGCCGCATATTCTCGCGCACAATCGATCGCCACAGGATCGTTGTCGATGGCCAGGGCCGAAGCCGCGCCCAAGCGCAGGGCCGCCATGGCCAAAATCCCGCTGCCCGTGCCCAGATCCCAAAGCCGCTCGCCGCCTCGGATCGAATCCTCCAGCCATTCGATCAACATCCTGGTCGTGGCATGGTGCCCGGTGCCGAAAGCCTGCTTCGGGTCCAGAATCAGCTCGATCTCGCCCGGCTGCCGCCGCACCGCCTCAGGGCCGGCCCAACTCGGACGGATGACGATGCGCCCGATCCGGACCGGCTTCACCGACTTGGCCCATTGCTCGTTCCAATCTTGCGCGGGCAGGCGATCGACCGTGACGGCCGGCTCGGCGGGCTGAGGCCCCAGCCTGGCCAAGACCTGTTTTAAGCCTCGAAGAAGATCCGGCGTCCACCGATCGGCAGGCCAGTAGAGATGGATCGCGCCGGCCTCTTGCCAGGCGCCGGTGACGGCCGGGTCGTTCAACATGCCGAGGAGTTCGCCGGCATCCACGGAGGACTCGATCGTCACGTCCACCCAGTCCTGCATCTGCTCAGCAGCCGGCTTCACGGTTGGTTGACGCCATTGCACGGGAACAAGTAAGGTTTGGCTTCATGACCACGACGAATCGCATGGACCACCAGGCGCCAAGGGGGCAGAAGCGCGCCGCCGTCCTGTCGCGGGCACTGGCCCGCCTCGAACGATTGCAGGAACGGTCGCGGCTGGCCAGCGCAAAGATCAGTCGCTGGCGGCTGGCCATCTTCGTGACCGGCGCGCTCTGTGCCGTAGGCCCCTATAAGCTCGGCTGGTACCACCTCGGCAACGCGGCGCTGGGCTTCTTCGCGCTCATCTTCCTGCTCGTGGCCCGGTATCATAACAGGCTGGAAGACCGGATGCACCGGCTGAACCTCTGGGCCCAGCTCAAGCGAACCAATCTGGCCCGTCTCACCCTCGATTGGAAGGCCATCCCGGATCGCCCAGTCGAGACGCCGGCCTCCCATCCCTACGCGGCAGACTTGGACATCACGGGCCGTCATTCGTTATTGCAGTTGTTGGACAGAACGGTGTCTTCCAACGGGCGGGAACGGCTGGCCGGCTGGCTGCTCGACCAGACAGGCCGACCGCCGGATCAGGACCGGTGGCGGACCAGACAGGCCTTGATTCAAGAGTTGTCCAACCTGCATCTGTTCAGCGACCGCCTGGCGCTGGAAGCCGCACTCATCGGCAAGCAGGAAATCAACGGGCCGCGCATCCAGGCTGCCATCGCATCGCCGGCTGGATTTCCCGGCCTCATTCCGCTCCTGGCAGTCGAAACCACCCTCGCCATCGCCACGGCAGGACTGCTCCTTGGGTCCCTCGCGGCCGGGTTGCCGAACTACTGGATTTTCACCTTTGGAGTCTATGCAGTCCTGTCCCTCATGGATTCCAGCAAGACCGCGCCGGCCTTCGGCCGCGCCCTCTCGCTGCACGACGAGTTGGACAAGCTGGGCGCCCTGTTCCGCCTGATCGAGTCGCGTTCGTACCGGGCAAGCCCGGCGCTCGGACGCCTCTGCGCGCCGCTGAAAGACCGTGCCGAAAGGCCGTCGCGCTCCATCCGGAAGCTCGCGCGGATCTGCCAGGCCCTCAGCATCCGCGCCCATCCCCTGATCCACCTGGCCGTCAACGCGCTCGGTCCCTGGGACCTGTTCTTTACCCACAGGCTGGAGACGATTCGGCGGCAGATCGCCTCGGACTTGCCGACCTGGCTGGACCGTTTTGCCGAACTCGACGCCGCTGTGGCCCTGGGCCATTTTGCCTACCGCCACCCGGACTACCACTGGCCGTCCCAACCGGCCCAGCCCAAGCCGCAAGCCGGCAACGGCCGACCTGCGACCCTCGTCGCCAAGACGCTGGGCCATCCCTTGATCCCCCAGGCCAAGCGGGTCTCAAACGATCTGGCACTGCTCGGCCTCGGACGCATCCTGATCGTCACCGGCTCGAACATGTCCGGCAAAAGCACCTTCCTGCGCACGATCGGCGTCAATACCTGCCTGGCGCAAGCCGGCGCTCCGGTCTGCGCGGCCTCGTTCGACTGGACCTGGGCCAGACTGGCCTGTTGCATCAGGGTGGACGATTCGCTGGAGGAGGGGCTCTCGTTCTTTTACGCGGAGGTCAAGCGGCTGAAACGGCTCCTGGACGCAGCCTGCGACCGATCCGCCCCGCCGCTCCTCTTTCTCATCGATGAAATCTTCAAAGGCACCAACAACCGCGAACGGCTCCTGGGCAGCCGGGCCTTCATCCGCGCCTTGGCAGCCGGCAACGGCTTCGGCCTCGTCACCACGCACGACCTGGAACTGGCCGAGTTGGAGAACGACTTGCCCGGCGCCGCCAACGTCCACTTTCAGGAAACGGTCGAGGCCAACGAGTTGCGGTTCGATTACCGGCTGAGGCCCGGCCCCTGCCCGACCACAAACGCGCTGCGGATCATGGCGCTGGAAGGACTCCCGGTGCCGGACGACAAGGGCTCGCGCTGAGCCCAGGACGCGGCGGCTTGGCTTGACAGGCACGAACCCGCTCGCTAGCATGAGCCGCCCGCAAGAACTACGGACTGCGGCGATGCTTTCCACCTGACCATCGAAAGCAAGGGAGGCCCGACCATGACAGCCCCAACACGAACGATGCAGCCTTGGCTGCCGATCATCGCCCTTTCGTTCAGCCTGATCGCCTGCACGAGCAAGATGACGCCCAATCCGACCGACACCACCTCCTCCACCACGCCCGGCGCCCACTTCACGCAAGACGGGCTGCTCAAAGCGGACCACAAGGTCCAGGCCTTCGCCTCGTTGAACTTTGAAAATCTGAAAGATGAGATGGCCCAAGGCCGGGGGGAATACCTGGCCTCGCTGGAAACCTTGCTGGGTGTGCCGGAAGACCGGCACGATGCCTTCGCCGCCCTCGTGCGGGAGCACTACCCCGTCCTCTTCGCCTCCAACCGGACCACGCCCAACGAATTGGTGTCCGCCCTCAACCAGGAACGGTCGGCAGACCCGATCTTCAGCAAAGCCCTCGCCGGGAACTAGCTCGATTGCAGAAGCCCCTCACCATCTTGGGAGCTGGCTACACCGGCCGGCATCTCTTTGCCTTGGCCGAGGCCAAGGGCATTCCGGTTCTGGCCGGCAGCCGATCGCCGGACCGTCACCTTGCCCCTGTTCCTCTACCGCAACGGATCGAGTTCGACCTGGAGCGGCAAGAAACCTGGCGGAACATCCCGGACGGCGCCGACCTGATCTGGTGCTTTCCGGCAACGCCGCTGAACCTCGTGGCGGCCTTTGCCTTGCAGATCGCGCCCAAGGCCGGCCGCCTGATCGTCTTGGGAAGCACCTCCGCTTACAAGCAGGGGGCCGAGACCTCCGCCCCCTGGCTGGATGAAGCCTCGGCAATCGACGAGACGATTCCCCGCGTCCAGGGCGAGGAGCACCTGCGCCTCACCCATCGCGCCATCGTCCTCCGCGTAGCCGGCATCTACGGTCCGGACCGCAACGTGCTCGGCTGGATCAGACAAGGCCGCGTCGGCCCCTCGCCCCGCTACGTGAACCTGATCCACGTGGAAGATTTGGCCGGCATCTGCCTGCAAGCCTTGGAGCGAGCCGGGCCCGGAGAGGTCTACAACGTCAGCGACGGGCAGCCGCGCCAATGGAAGGAGATCTGCGAGGTTGCCCGGCGACGCTGGAACGTGGCGCCGCGTGAGGGCACAACCGACGACCGTTGCGGCAAGAAGATTTCCATCGCCAAGCTCACCGCCGAACTTGGCTATCGCTTCAAGCACCCGGACCTCTATGCCGCGCTAGACGAGATTGAATCTACAGGGGCTCAAAGGGCGTTGGAATGATGCACTGGCGGATCGTGGCTCTCGCCAAACAGGACGCTCAAAAAGGCCAGCCAACGAGGCCGCAGGAAGCGAAGACCTCGGGGCGTACTGGAGAAGTACGTTGAGAGGGCCGAGCGACCGAGAACAAAGTTGGGGGCCTTTTTCAGCGTCCTGCTAGCGGAGCAGCCACATGACGGTAAGACAGACCATCAGATTGTTCAGCGCATGGGCGATCATGCCGGGCAGCAGGCTCCCGGTCTTCTCATAGGCCCAGGCCCACAAGACTCCGCTCAACAACACGCTGACGAATCCCAAGACCCCATAGCCATGCGCCACGGCGAAGATGGCCGCGCTGAGTACCGCCGAGAGGCCCCAGCCGAATTTTCTCCTGAATGTCGCAAAGAGCAGCCCCCGGAAAACCAATTCTTCGAACACCGGCGCAAAGACGACGTATTCCAAGAGGCTGACCAGCAGCACTGCCCCCCCGCCCCAGACCAGATCGCCGTCGAACCACTCGGTCCAGTGGCTGGACTGGTTCAGCGCATCGGCGACCAGACCCAGACCCCACTCGCCGACGAACCCCACAACCAGGACGGCCGGAACCACCACGGCCAGCCGGCTCCAACCCGACGGGCCTGGCCTGAACCCCACGCTCTGCATGAACCCGCGCCCCGTCCCTGCAAAGAGGTGTTGCTGCGCCAGGATGAGCAGCGGCAAGTTGGTCATCGGAATGGCGAGGGCCCTCAGCAGCACATCGTCCGTCCCGAACGACAGCCACCCGAACAGAAACAGGGTCCCCACCGCGCCGCCTCGAACGAGCACCACGGCTCCGACCTTCCCGCGCCACAGCGGGGGGATCGGCGCGGACCCGACTTGCAGCGAGGCCGGATCGCGCCGGCGCCGCAGCGCCACAGTCAGGGCAAGGGCTCCCAGCAAGAGTCCTCCCAGTTCGAAGGCCACGAGGCCTCGCACGCGGCCCATGAGAAATTCGTCTCGGCCGCCCCTCTCCCGATCGGCCGCGGCCAGGAAGGTACGGTCGCCGGCCCGTTCTGCTAAACGGAACGAAAGCCGGTCGTAAAACCAGCCCTCCGGCAGCAACGCAGCCAGCTCGGCTTGCAAGGCCGGCTTCTGCGCCGGTTCCAGCTTCGCATCCAGATAACCGGCTGCAAGGAGACGCGCAAAGGATGCAAAGGGTGCCGGACGGGCACGCCAGTCCTCCGATTGTTGCCGCACCACGTCCAGCCGTCCGTCCTCCGCCTCCAGGATGGCCAGACGAAATTTCTCCCTGGGGTCTCTCGAATACTCGGCCAGTTCCTCGTACCAATCGATCGCCAAGGCCTTCTCGTGAGCGCTGTCGCTGATCGTCCACTCATAGAGCCAACGCTCCCACAAGGACGCGCGGGCCACGGCCTCCTCCATCTCCATTTCGCGGCCGATCATGAGGGCCAGGGCCCGCCCCGGCTGCTCCACCCGATCCAGACGCGGCACGGTGAACTGGAGCCATCCGAAGAGAAGAAGACCGCTCAGCAGAATTGCGACGGACAGGCCGGTCCAAAAGGAGGCAAGGCGGGATTCCGGCGGCGGCGCCGAGGTTTCTGTCTGTTCGTCTGATTCCATCGGCGCGCAGTATAGCACGGGCTTTTGCGGCAATGAATCGCCGGAGCAGGCTGGCGAAACCGCGCAGGGTCCGATATACTAGCGCGCACTCGGCCAGGACAGGACGCAGACATGCATCGGACTTCAGGAGAACAGGACAGGGTCGCCGAACGGACCGGCGCATTCGCGCCGCCGCCCCGCCTTCTGCTCGGACCAGGTCCGAGCATGGTCCATCCCCGCGTGCTCCAGGCCATGGCTTCCCCCCTGCTCGGCCACCTGGACCCGGAATTTCTGCGGCTCATGGACGAGATCCAGCAGAGGCTGCGCCACGTCTTCAAGACGACGAACCCCTTTACCATTGCCCTCTCCGGCACGGGATCGGCCGGCATGGAAGCCGCGCTGGTCAATCTGATAGAGCCGGGCGATGCGGTCATCGTGGGCATCAACGGCGTTTTCGGAAGCCGCATGGCGGCGATCGTGGAGCGATGCGGCGGCACGCTCATTCGGGTGGAGGCGCCCTGGGGCCGGATCATCGAGCCGGAAGCCATCGCCGATGCCCTCCGGTCGGCCGGCCCGGTCAAAGCCGTCGCCATCGTCCATGCGGAAACTTCGACCGGCGTCGAACAACCGCTGGCACCGATCGGCTCGCTCTGCCGGGACCACGACGCCCTCTTTATCGTGGACGCCGTCACCTCCCTGGGAGGCCTGCCGCTTGAGGTGGACGGCTGGCACATCGATGCCTGTTACAGCGGCACGCAGAAATGCCTGAGCTGTCCGCCCGGGCTGGCGCCCCTGACCCTCAACGACCGAGCCCTGGCGGCGATCCGGTCGAGAACCACGCCCTGCCAAAGCTGGTACCTGGACCTGGCGCTGATTGCGGACTACTGGGCCGAGGGCAAGCGGGCCTATCACCACACCGCGCCGATCTCGATGCTCTACGCGCTACGGGAAGCCTTGTGCCTGGTCGAGGAAGAGGGGCTGGAAACCCGATTCGCGCGGCATCGACGGCACAGTGCCGCCTTGTTGGCCGGTCTCGCCGCGCTCGGCTTCACGCCCTTCGCGCAGGAGGGACACCGACTCCCCAGCCTGAACGCGGTCGCGCTGCCGCCCGCGCTGGAAGACGCCCCGCTCAGAACGGAGCTGTTGCGGCAGTTCGGCATCGACATCGGCGGCGGGCTCGGCCCTCTCCAGGGAAAGATCTGGCGCATCGGCTTGATGGGCGAGTCGGCGACCCGCGCCAACGTGCTGACGTTCTTGGGCGCCTTGGAGACACTCCTGTTCAGGCGCCGATGGACCGGCCAACCGGGCCAGGCCGCAGAAGCCGCCTCGCGGGTCTATCGCGAGCAGGGGCTGGACGAGCACAGCCTCGTCTAGCGCTCGATTCCGGTTGCGGAGAAAGGGAAACGATCGACCATGAGAATCAGCGTCATGTGGGGCATCGTGCTCTTTGTCTTCGTCCTCCTGGCAGGGGTCGGCTACTGGAGCTTCTCCTTTTTTCTGAAACAACCGGAGGAGGCGGCGGCAATT
>VGXD01000009.1 GCA_016873525.1 Nitrospira sp.
AACCCATAGCCGTGAGGCGCGACGCATGAGGCGTGAGGCGTTCACCGACAAGGTCGAGAAGCTGCGCCGGCTCTTGGCGGATATGGGGTCCGTGCTGGTCGCCTACTCGGGCGGCATCGACAGCACACTGGTGATGAAGGTCGCGCACGACGCGTTGGGCGACCAGGCCGTCGCGGTCACGGCGGTCTCCCCCACTTTCCCCGAAATCGAACTGGAGGTCGCCCGCCGCGTCGCCCGGCAGATCGGCGCCCGCCACCTCATCCTTGACACGAACCAGCTCACGAGCCCGGACTTCGTGCGCAACGAGGCGGATCGTTGCTACCACTGTAAGACGGACCTCTACCAGGGCTTGGCGAAGCTCCGGCGCGACCTCAAGATCGGCGTGATGGTGGATGGGACCAACCTGGATGACCTGGGGGACGACCGGCCGGGGATGACGGCGGCCAGGGAATGGGGCGTCCGCAGCCCCCTCGTGGAAGCGGCGCTGTCCAAGGAAGACGTCCGGACCTTGGCCAAGACGCTGGGCCTGTCGAATTGGGACAAACCGGCTGCGGCCTGCCTCTCGTCACGCATCCCGCGCGGAGTCGCCATCACGCCGGACAAGCTGAGCCGCATCGAACGGGCGGAGGCGGCGTTGTTTCGGGAAGGGTTCAAGCAGTTCCGGGTGCGGGACCACGGCGAGACGGCCAGGATTGAAGTCGCGGGGGACGAACTTCCCGCGATACTTGAGGGGGACCGCCGAAGCCGCGTCACCGCCGCGCTGAAAGCGCTGGGATTTCGCTTCGTGACGGTGGACTTGGACGGCTATCGACGGGGCGGGGGCAATTAAGTAAGCTGCGCGTGGAGGCCCAGCCCTGACTCGGCCCGCCGCACGCACCGCTCAACGCGAGCGCTTATAGTTCTCTGCGACCGCCTGCAGGGCCTCGTCGGCCATCCGGCGATGGTCGGCATCGTTGAGGCTTCTCCCCAACACCTTCTCCGCCGCCAGCAGCGCCATGTCGGTCGTCTGATTGCGGATGTCCTCGATCGCCTTGCGGCGCTCGTGCTCGATCTCCCGCTGCGCGTTGCCCTTGATCCGCTCGGCCTCGACCTGCAAGCGCTGTTCGTTCTCTTCGAGCAAGCGCTGCGCCCGCTCTTTCGCCTGCGCCAAGAGAGCCTCGGCCTCCTTGGAGGCGGCGCTCAGCTTGGCCTCATATTCCTGCATCTTGCATTCCGCGTCCGCACGATGCCGATCGGCCTGCTCCAGGCTCTCCCGGATTTTCCGTTCCCGCGTTTCCAGGGTCTCCAGGATCGGCGGGAAGGCGAACTTCCACAGCACCCACAAGAGGATGCCGAAGGAGACGACCTCCCAGAACATCAGCGACGAGAAAAACTGCGACTCAAACTGTGGCATATTCCAATCCTAACGCGGAACGACGACCGAATTCATCGTTCAGCATTCCGCATTCATCGTTATTTTCTGAGTCCCATGATGATGAACGCGATGACCAGCCCGTACAACGCGATCGCCTCCACCAATGCGAAGCCGATCCACATGTACTTGCCGACCCTGGCCTCGGCCTCCGGCTGGCGCGCGACCGCCTCGATCATCTTGCCGAAAATATAGCCGATGCCCACACCGGCGCCGGCAAACCCGGCCGCCGCCAACCCCATGCCCAACAATGCTGCCGCTGCAGAATCCATGTTCGTCTCGTCCTCCCTTAAATAGCTACAAGCTGACGGCTGATAGCTGATGGCTCTTGTTAATGCGCGTGTTCTTCATGTCCGTGCAGGTGCATGGCGTCCCCCAGATAGACGCAGGTCAGCACCGTAAAAATATAGGCCTGGATGAAGGCAATGCCGACCTCCAGCGCATTCATGGCGATCGTAAAGGCAAACGGCAGCCAGCCGATCAAGACCCCGCCGGTGATGGCCAGCCCGAACAACACGCCCAAGATCACGTGGCCTGCCGTCATGTTGGCGAAGAGCCGCACGGCCAGCGAAATCGGCCGCGCCAACTGGCTGATCAATTCGATCGGCATCATGAGCGGCAGCAGCCAGCCCGGCGTGCCCGGCGGCACCAGGATGCCCAGGAACTTGATGCCGTGCAGCAAAAACCCCAGGACCAGGCTCAACCCATAGACCATCAACGCAAACACGCCGGTCACGACAATCTGGCTGGTGACGGTGTAGGAGCCGGGAATCAAACCCAGGAGGTTGCTGAACAGGATAAAGACGAACAGCGTCCCCACCAAGGGGAAAAACTTGAGGCCATCCTGCCCCATCGTGTCGAGGATGATGCCGCGGATGAACTCCACCAGCATCTCGGCCAGACTCTGGAGCTTGGTGGGCACGAGCCGCCGCGACGTGCCGCCCAACACCAGCAGCGTCGCGGCCAACCCGACCACCACCCACATGATGAGCACCGCCTTGTTCAGCGAAATATCCAGGCCGAACAAAGACAGGTGCACCAGCTGGTGCAACTCGAATGGATGGAGCGGATTTTCCACTGGCCCTTCTTCCTTCCTCTGCTACTTCCAACGCTGAGCGGATCGATAGGCGTTGCGGATGCCCGCCGCCAAGCCCAAGATCAGCCCGGCCACCATGCCCCAAGGCTCCGACGCAAACAGGTAGGTGTCCGCCACCCACCCGAGCCCGCCTCCGACAACGAGCGAGGCGAGGAGATCGGTCCCGATCCGGACCGCCTGGCCCAAGCCCGTATAAATCGGATCTGTCGAGGGCGGCATAGCGATCCCCGGCGACACGCGCAGTTGATGCCCACGCACCGCCAAGCACGGCGGCGCATTCAATCAAAATTCCAGGTACAATGTCAAGCTGAACAGGTCGCAGCCTGTGGGTCGGAGGGGACTCTTCCCGCCCCTCGGCTGGTCTATCCCTTCGGCGATATGATACAACCGACCCATGATTCGTCCCTCTAGAGCCAGGTTCCTGATCGAAGAACGTCCCGAACCCCTCTCGCTCGCCCTTCCCCTGCCGGAAGCCGACCCCTTCGAGTTATACGGCCGGATCGCCCGGCCAGGACGCCCCTCCTTCTTGCTGGAAAGCGGCAAGGGCGGAGGCGCCATCGCGCGCTATTCTTTTTTGGGAAACGACCCCTACCTGGTCCTGACCGGACATGGAACCAGCGTGGAGTTGCGGACAAGCGAAGGCACGACGGTGCAGGAAGGTTCTCCCTGGACCACCCTGACGACCTTGCTCCGCGCCTCCCGCCTCGCAAGGCCCGAAGGGCTGCCCCCCTTTTTCGGCGGCGCGGTGGGCTTCCTCGGCTACGATGCCGTGAGGCAATTCGAATGCCTGCCCAATCTGGCTGCGGATGACCTGCGCCTGCCGGACTTCCGCTTCGCCTTTGTCGATCTCCTCGCGGCCCTCGACCACCAGACCCGCACCCTGCACCTGATTTTTGCCCCCCCGCTCGAACGCCTGCTGGGCGAGCCTCGCGAGAAACTCTATCGCGAAGGCTGCGATCGTCTGGCCGAGTTGGAGGCCAGGCTGTCGGTCCCGACCCAGGCCCCTCAGCCGGCTTGGGGTGACGATCAGTTCACCGTCACCCCGGACCAACCCCGCGAGGCTTACATGGAGCGGGCCAGGCAGTGCCAGGCCTATATCCATGCCGGCGATATTTACCAGGCCAACTTGTCCCACCGCTTCACAATCGACTGGGGAGGCCGTGACCAGGCCCCAGGCACCTGGCCCACTGGTATCGGGCCGGCCCTCTATGGCAGGCTCAGGCAGGTCAATCCCTCCCCCTTCTCCGGCCTGCTCGCCTTCGACGACTTGTGTCTGGTCAGTTCCTCACCGGAGCGGCTCGTGCGCTTGCAGGATGGCCGCGTGGATACCCGCCCGATTGCCGGAACGAGGCCCCGAGGCCAGACCCTGGCCGAGGACCGTCGCTTGGCGGAAGAGTTGCTGACCAACGCCAAAGAGCAGGCCGAGCACCTGATGTTGGTCGATCTGTCACGAAACGATCTCGGACGCGTCTGTCGCTACGGCACGGTCCGAGCCGACGAGTTCATGGTCGTCGAACGGTATTCGCACGTCAGCCACATCGTCTCCAACGTCACCGGCGTCCTGCGGGACGACGTTGACGGGCTGGACCTGATCCAAGCCGTCTTTCCGGGAGGCACGATCACCGGCGTGCCGAAGATCCGCTGCATGGAAATCATCGAGGAACTGGAGCCGGTCCGACGCGGACCCTACACGGGCTCGATGGGCTACCTCAGCTGGTCCGGCGATCTGGACCTGAACATCCTGATCCGCACACTCTGCCTGGCAGGGAATCGCGGCTACTTGCAGGTCGGCGCGGGGATCGTCGCGGATTCAGATCCGGCCCGCGAATACGAAGAAACGCTCTTCAAAGCGGAGGCGCTTTTGAAGGCATTAAGAGCTGATGGCTGATAGCGTATAGCTAATGGCAAGAAGCGAATTGCAAGTTCCCTCCGGCCATATGCTATCAGCCATACGCTATCAGCTCATGCTGTCAGCTATCAGCCATACGCCATAGGCTCTTCGCATAAAACCATGTGGGTCTACCTGAACGGCCGGTTCATGGAGGGTCAAGACGCGACGATCTCCGTCTTCGACCACGGATTCCTCTATGGGGACGGGGTCTACGAGACCTTGCGCTCGTACGGCGGGCGCTTCTTCATGCTCCAGCCACACCTGGCCCGCCTCCAGCGTTCAGCCGGCCTGATCGGGCTGGACCTGCCCATTTCCCGTGACGAGTGGCCGCCGCTGCTGCGCGAGGCCCTTGCTCGCAACGAGCTTCCGGACGCCCACATCCGCATCACCATTTCGCGCGGCGAGGGGGATCTCGGCCTGGACCCCGCTCTCTGCCCGCGTCCCACGGTCGTCATCATGGCGAAACCGATCGCTCGCTATTCGGATCGCCTCTTTCAAGAAGGCGTCGGCCTTGCGATCGTGGCCGTCCGCCGGAATTTGGTCACGGCCCTCTCTCCCCAGATCAAATCCTTGAACTTCCTGAACAACATCCTGGCCAAGCAGGAAGCGGCCAGGGCCGGGGCGTTCGATGCGCTCATGCTGAACGCCGAGGGGTTGCTCACCGAGTGCACGACCAGCAATGTCTTCTTCGCGCAGGCGGGCCGCCTCTACACCCCCGCCGTCGAATGCGGCATTCTGGACGGGATCACGCGTGAAGTGGTTCTGACCCTCGCGAACGAGCAGGGCATCCAGACCGAAGAGGGCCATTACCCAGCCGAGCGGATGGTTTCCGCCGAGGAAGCCTTCCTGACCAACACCTCGATGGAGATCATGCCGGTCTGTGCCATCGACAACCATCCCATTGGCGCCGGCCGCCCCGGTCCCCTGACCCAACGCCTGCGGAGCCTCTTCAACGCCAACCTCGCCCGCTTCCTCAGCGCCTAGCCAAGCCGGCAGACAGGATTCAAGCGGCAGCGCCCTTCATCCGATAAGGAAAGGGGTTCGATTGCCCAACGGTTCTACAGCCCCAGGCCTGAAACAGGTAAAGCTTTTAACCGCCTCCGAGAACGGTGGCGCTGTGATACGGGTTTTGGCATGAGTACGCACGGACATCGACAGGCGTTCAGAAAGAAAGCCCGGGCCCGCTTGGCCATCGGGCCCTTGGCCGCCTGTCTGCTGTGGTTTGCGGCAGCCCTTCCGCCAATTGCAAGCGGCGACCTCTACCGCTACGTGGATCGACAGGGAACGATCCACTTCACCGATGCCCCAACCGATCCCCGGTTCAAGAAAGTCGCCCCGGAATCCCCGGCCCTTCGCCTGAAAGTCATGCCCCTGCGCGACCTGGAGGGAACGATCGCGCGCCACTCACGGCGACACCGCCTGGACCCGGCCTTGATCCGCGCCGTCATCAAAGCCGAGTCGGACTTCGATCCGGCCGCGGTCTCCAGGGCCGGCGCCGTCGGCCTCATGCAGCTCATGCCGACGACGGCCCTGCGGCTGAATGTGCGCGATGCTTACGATGCGGAGGACAATATCGGCGGGGGGACTCGCTACCTACGCTATCTTTTGGATCGCTTCGAAGGCAACCTGACCTTGGCCTTGGCCGCCTACAATGCGGGCGAGCATGTCGTGGATCGCTACCACGCGGTGCCGCCCATCGACGAAACCAGGCGCTACGTGGCCAAGGTCCTTCGCTTCTATCGGACCTACCTGCGCAACGAATCGCCCTCTCTCCAGGGGCAGGACCGCGCTTCGGCCGCGCCCGTCACAACCCTTTCCCTCTCGATCCGGCCGCAGCCCGTCGCAGCCTGGGCGGCTTCAAACCGGTAACCGCCGCCTGGTGCGCCAGTTGGCTGTGCTGATTCCACCCCGGCCGCTTTTTGTCCGGACAGTCGGCCCGATAATGAGCGCCCACGCTGTTTGCTCGCCAGAGCGCCGCTTCGGCAATGCCCCGGGCCACCTGCACCATGTTCTTTACTTCCAGCTCCTGCCGCGTGCCGAACGGCCGCGCAACCACCCGCTCCCAGCGTAACAGTTGGGCGGTCGCGCTGACCAGGGATTCGCGTGTCCGCACCAACCCCACCTTCCCCCACATCAGCCGACGCAACGAACTGCGGAGCTTATCGACATCCTCCAACCGGCCCAGCGGCCCCGCATCCAATTCCCCGGCAGAGGGAAGCGGCATCGGTGACTTGCGGAGGCCTCCGGCAAAAGCCGTGGCGGCCAGGGCGGCACGCGCGCCGAACACCAAGCCTTCGAGCAGGGAGTTGCTGGCCAGCCGATTTGCGCCGTGCACCCCGCTGCAAGCGACTTCTCCGGCCGCAAAGAGGCCCGGCAGACTGGTCGCGCCATCCGAATCGGTCTTCACGCCCCCCATCATGTAGTGGGCGCTGGGCGAAACCGGAATCCACTCCTCGGTAATGTCGATGTCGTAGCGGAGGCAGGTGGAGTAAATCGTCGGGAAGCGTTGTTTGACGAACTCCGCGTCCAAGTGCGTGACGTCCAGATAGACGTGTCGCGAGCGGGTGGCCGCCATTTCGGACCAGATCGCCCGCGCGACGATATCCCGTGGTGCCAGCGTGCCGGCCGGATGGTACCGGTGCATGAAGAGTTCGCCCTTGATGTTGCGGAGTTGGCCGCCTTCGCCGCGGATCGCCTCGGAAAGCAAAAACGGCGGACTGGAGGGAAGGTAGAGGGCCGTCGGATGGAACTGCACGAACTCCATGTCTTCCAAGACGGCGCCGGCTCGAAACGCCATCGCCATCCCGTCGCCGGTGGCATTGGGCGGATTCGTGGTGCGGGCGTAGACCTGCCCGGCCCCGCCCGTGGTCAAAACCACCGCCGAGGCCGGGATCACCCTGCGGGAGCCGGTGGCCTCATCGAGCACCAGCGCACCCCTACAGATCCCGCCGAGGACGACCAGATCGACCGTGAAATGATTTTTGAGCCACTGGATCCGCTTCTGCCGCTTGGCCTGGGCCATCAAGACCCTGACCATCTCGTTGCCGGTCGCGTCGCCGCGCGCGCGCAGAATCCGGCTGCGGCTGTGCGCCGCCTCGCGGGCAAAGGCGAACTTCCCGCCGATCTTGTCGAACCGCGCCCCCCAGGCGATCAATTCCTGGATGCGATCCGGCCCTTCTTCCACCAGGACCCGGACGGCCTCCTGCCGGCAGAGCCCGTGCCCGGCCTTCACCGTATCCGTCAGATGGATGGCGACGTCGTCTTCTTCGCTCAGCGCCACGGCGACGCCGCCCTGGGCATAGATCGAACTGCTCTCGAGGGGATGGCCCTTGGTGAGCATCAACACGCGGCCGTGCCGGCTCAGTTCGATGGCCGCGCGCAGGCCCGCCACGCCGCTCCCGATGACGAGGAAATCCGCCTCGGACGTGGGGACTTCGCGCAACGGCAGGGCTCCGACTCTCATCCGCCCGTTCCGGTCTTGGGGGACTCCGACGCCGGCCGGCGCGCCGTCATGCCAAAGGGCAGGTCGCCTTCGGCGCTTTTCAGCAGGATAGAATGCGTGCCCGCCCAGCGAAGCATTCCATGCCCGCGCTCCCGGAGGCCGACATCGGCCTGGTTCTTTTTCCACACGCCCTGCCAATGCACGAACACGTCGATCGTCTCGCCGTTAATGACGATCCGCTCGACCGAGAGATCCAGGGAAATCTCTTCGAAGGATTGCAGGTCCTTTTCGACATCGAGTTCCACCCGGTCCAGCAGGCCGGACGGCAGCAGCCAGGCCCGAAAGCCGGAGAGGTCTCGTTTGACGTAGGCCTGCCGCAGCCCTTCGACGGCCGCATCGATTTTCTGGTACCGGGCATGGTCGGCGGGATAGCGGGGCTCTTTGCCGCCACAGCCCACGACGGAGCCGGCAACGGCGGCAAGCAAGAGAAGTCCCGGCAGCCAAGCGGATCGCAGGGGAAGCCACATGCTTCAGTATAGGATTCACGGCACGAACGCGTCAAGCGCGATCTCCCTCGTTGTGCCGTATCCCCGATGGTTTCCTTGACAGACTTCTCGCGCCTATGTTACGACAACATCCGCTTATCGCGATCGTGATCCGGCGCCACCGCGCGGCGGGCGTCGCGGCGTTCCCGTGTTTCCGGCGCGCGGTTTGCTTTTGACCGTCGAACCCTTTACACTTTTTTTCCAGGAGACGATGCATGGCCAGTGTGCTCAAGAAACGCAAGAAGAAGATGCGCAAGCACAAGCATAAGAAGCTGCGCAGACGGCAGAAGTTCTTGCGTCGGAGAAGTTAAGCCTCGTTCTGGGAAAAGCCGGAGGTCGACGTGGCGGAGGGGAAAAAAACCCGTATCCGAGTCCGGACGGTCAATGGCACCTACGTGGGGGATTTCTTGATCCCACCCATGCGCAACCGCGTCTCGGACGTGCTGAACGAGGAACAACGGGTGTTCATCAACCTGACCGATGTCCTGATCGACGACAAGGAAAAGGCCGAACACGTCGCGCTGAACAAGAACCTCATTGAATCCATCACGCAGTTCTAGCCTATCGGCCCCGATCGTGCAGACCTGCCGTCCCCGCTCCAAACCATGCCGTCGGCATGCGGCGCGCAACCTGCGATGCGCCGCGTGACGACGGCCCCCTGAGAACGCCCTATGTCCTACTACTCCCGCTTTTCCCCGTTTCTGCGGCCCTACCTGCCGCAGATGGCCGGCGCGGTCCTGCTGATCATGGCCGTCGCGGTGCTGAACCTCACCCTGCTCCGCCTGGCGGGATTCCTCTGGGACATCATCACGGTCCGGCGCGACCTGGACGGCATGACCAGGACGATCGGGTTCTTTCTCGGCCTCATCGTGGCCCAGGGCCTCCTGTCGATGGGACACGCCTACCTGACCGCCAGGGTCTCCCAGCACATCATGGCGGACTTCCGGACGCACCTCTTCGCGCACCTCCAGACCCTGTCGCTGAACTTCTTCGCCAAACGCCGGACCGGGGAAATCCTCTCGCGGCTCATGAACGACGTGGGCGTCATCCAGACGACGGTGACGGAGACGCCGATCGACTCGGCCAAACAAATCGTGACGTTCTTCGGCGGCGTCGCCTTCCTGCTCGTCATGAACTGGCGCCTCTGCCTGCTGATCCTCCTGCTCCTCCCCCTCTTGGTGCTCGTCGCCCGATTCTTCGGCCGGCGCCTGAAAGCCCTCTCGACGTCGATACAGGATCAGACCGCCTCCATCACGACCCTGGCGGAGGAAGTGCTCTCCGGCATCCGAGTCGTCAAATCCTTCGTGCAAACCGATCGGGAAAAGCGCCGCTTCGCCGGGCAAGCCGACCAGGCGCTCCGGATCGCGCTCCGCCGGGCGGCCGTGCTGGCCGTCTTCGTGCCGACCATTACCTTGCTGACCTTTGCCGCCGCCGCGGCGGTCCTCTGGTACGGAGGCCGGCAGGTCATCGAGGGCGCCGTCTCGCCGGGGGACCTCTTCGCCTTCGTGCTGTTCGCGGGCATCCTGATCGGCCCCTTCGGATCGGCCGCCAGGGTCTTCGCGCAAATCAAGGAAGCGCAGGGCGCGATGCAACGAGTCTTCGAGATTCTCGACCAGCAACCGGAAGTCCGCGATCGGCCGGATGCCCTGGACCTGCCGGCCATCCAGGGCCACGTGCAGGTTGTCGGCGTCAGCTTCGCCTACGACCCCAGACAACCCGTCCTCGCCGACGTGTCCTTCGAGGCCAAGCCCGGCGAGGTGGTGGCCATCGTGGGGCCGACAGGCGCCGGCAAAACGACGCTCGTCAACCTGGTCCATCGCTTCTACGATCCGGCCGAAGGCACGGTGCGCATCGACGGCCATGACCTGCGGGCGGTGCGCATGGAAAGCCTCTACCGCCAGGTTGCCCTGGTGCCGCAGGAATCGATTCTGTTCGGAGGCACCGTCCTGGATAACATCCGGTATGGGCGGGACCAGGCGACGGAAGACGAGGTCATCGCGGCCAGCCGAGCGGCCAACGCGCATGATTTCATCGTGGCGATGCCGGACGGCTACCGGACCATCGTCGGGGAAAAAGGCGTGAATCTCTCGGGCGGGCAGCGGCAGCGGCTCGCCATCGCCAGGGCGGTGCTCAAAGCCCCCCGCATCCTGATCCTGGACGAGGCGACCTCAGCCTTGGATGCCGAGTCCGAACGGCTGGTGCAAGAGGCGCTGGAGCGGTTGATGACGGGCCGGACCACCTTCGTGATCGCGCACCGGCTGACGACCATTCAACGGGCCGATCGCATCCTGGTCCTGAACAAAGGCCGGATCGTGGAGGAAGGCACCCATGCGTCGCTCATGGAGCAGAAGGGACTCTACCACTATCTCTATACGCTGCGATTGGAAGAATTGTTGTCGGAAAGTTAGAAAGTTGGAAAGTCTATCAAGCCAAAGACCAACGCCTCGGACTTGCGGACTTTACGACTTTCCGACTTAGAAGCCGCTACTTTACTTTTGAAAAATCCGCCTCGAACTCCGTCATCTTGCCGTCGGGGAAAAAGATCACCACCTTGGTCTTGGCATTGGGATCGAAGCTGTCATAGGCGAACCGGGCGGTAAACCGAGACCGATAGGCCGGTCCCTTCCCCTCATTTTTCCGCCCCTTCTCGGCCGGGCTCACATCGATCGGCTTGATCGTCTTGCTCCCCTGCTGAAAGGCCACCTGGACGCCCTCCGCGAAGTACTCGTCATCTCCGCAGAACTGCCCTTCTATTTCAAGATTCGGCATGTCCAAATATTTCTGGATCTTCTCATCCGGCATCCTGACATCGGCTTTTTGCTTTTTGGATTCGGTGGCTTCTTTGCGGCCAAAGGACTCCAACCAGTAGCGCTTGGTCCGCAACACGGCACTGGCGCCGCAGGGATCCTTTTCCGGATCGGCCCCGACCCTCGTCGCCAACGCAGCCTGTTGCAGCAGCTTCTTCACATCTTCTGGAGTGCTGGCCTTTTCCATGGGCTCGCGGCCTGCCGCCAAGACCTTTTTGGCCTCTTCCATCGTCAGCTTCACGTCGATGGCGTAGGCCTGGCCTGCTGCCATCCCAAGCACCGCGCACACGACAACCCCAACACCGACCCCGCCCCGCCAACCCGCCTTGCGCCAGCTCCGCATACAAGCCTCCCTGGATGAATAGGCCAACGGCGCGCATTGTAAGGAAACGACCCGCGCAAAGCAATCGCTCGGCACCCATCCCTCGCCTCTTGCCCCTAGCCCCCTGCCCGCGATTGCGGAGCGAATCGCTCCCAGTTCGGATAGGGTTTGGTGCGGTACAGCCGCTCCACGTCGATCGGCACGGCCAGTCCATGCTTGCGCAGGAGTTCGGCCACCAGCCGGAGCGGCAAACCGACCGCTGCAGTATAATCCCCGTCGATCCTCTCGATCAGACGGCCCCCCATACCCTGGATCGAATAGCCCCCGGCCTTCCCCATGCCTTCTCCGGCTTGCAAATAGTCCTGCAACTCCTGCTCGCTGAACGCCCTCATGCGCACCTGCACCGTTTCCACCGCCATCTCCTCGACGCCATCGACCTCCCGCCTGAGCGCCACCGCCGTATAAATCAGGTGTTCGCGTCCGCGCAGACGACGCAACATGCGTTCCGCTTCCGCCAGATCCTCCGGCTTGCCAAAAATCGCCTGGTCCACGGCAATCAAGGTGTCGCTGGCCAGGACAAGGTCGCCAGGGAGTCGGCCCGCGCAGGACCGAGATTTTTCCTTCGCAAAGAGTTCGGCTTGCTCGCCCGGCGCCAGGCCCTGGCTGACGTGTTCGATAAACGTCGGGGCCACGACTTCGAAGGGCACCTGCAAGAACGCGAGTAGTTCTTTCCGGCGAGGGGAGGTGGAGGCCAGGATCAGGCGCATGGGAGGGAGGAGGAGACCGGCGAGGACAGCGGCAGCGACTCGGACGCCGCCCAATGTTGATACTCGGCCACGATCTGTTCCACATCCGCACTGCTGGAAGCGCGGACCATCCTGCCCCGCATCGCCGCAGCATGGGGAAACCCCTTGCAATACCAGCCCAGGTGCTTGCGCAGGCGCGGGAACCGGTCGATACCGGTCATGGCCTCGAACTGGCGCGCATGGTCGAGCATCACCCGGAACCGCTCGGCCGGGGTCTTCTCGGGTTCAACGGGCAATAGACCGCGTTCATCCACTCCCATGAGGACGCGGGCGGCTTTCTTGTTTCGAAAAAACCAGGGTTCGCCCAAGGCCCCACGACCGACCAGCGCTCCCTGGACCCCGGTCTCACGGACACGACGGACGACCGCCTGCATCGACTGCAAGTCGCCGTTGCCGAACAGCAAGGTGTCTGTGCCTCGGACCACCTGGGCCGCCCGTCCGATCGCCACCCAGTCCGCCTCGCCCCGGTACATCTGCTGCAAGGTCCGGCCATGGACCGAAATGACCGCCGGCCGTTCTGCCAGCAGATGCTCGATCCAGGACTCGACGACCACGGCGTCGAACCCCAACCTGGTTTTCACCGAGAGGGGAATGATCCGGCGCGGGACAGTCGGCCGGCCGCTTCGTTTGAGGTTCATGGACCGGAGCAATTCCACGCGGGAGGCCTTCACCCCCACGGAGGCCAGGGCCTGCCCCTTGGCCCAGTCGAGGATGCCCTGGCGAGCCGCCCGCATGATGGAATGGGCAAGGTCCGGCGTCTTGATCAAGGCGGCCCCGGACCCCGATGAGGCGACGCTGCGGGAGGGACAGCCCATGTTGATGTCCAGTCCGTCGAAGCCCAACTCGCAGACCACATGAGTCGCGTGATAGAAGAAGTCGGGGTCCTTCCCATACAATTGCGCGACGACCGGCCGCTCTTCCTCGCTGTACAGCAGCGACGCCAAACAACAGTCGGCCCCCCGGCAAATGTCCCCGACGCTGGTAAACTCCGTAAACATCACATCCGGCGCGCCTTGCCTGGCCACCACCAGACGAAAGACCGCGTCGGTCACGCCGTCCATCGGGGAGAGTCCGATAATGGGTTGCGGCAAGGTCTGCCAGAAATTCATCTCTTCTATCCCCGACATGCGTCGGCCCCATGCGTCACGGGTTCGCACGCCGTCTGATAGGCCCCGCGCAACTCTGCGGCTTCCCGTTCCGCCCCCTGCGCGGCAGCCGGCAAGACCTCGCGGACAAACTCCACGAACCGCTCCACCTTGAGCAGGAAAAAATCGTAGGGAGCCAGCGCCGGACGAGGCTCGCGGACCCAGTAGCGCACGAAGGTCTCCAAGGCGAGGCCCGCCCGGTCCAGTTGGCGGCAGGTCTCGGGGAACATCTCCCGCAGCTCTCCCCCCCAGTGCAAAATCTCATGGGGGAAATAGGTCCGACGGTAGAACTCGAGGGCCTCCGGTTCCATCCCAAGCGTAGGGCCCGCATCCCCGGCCTCTCCGGTGACAAGCCGCGCATAGCGATCGTACTGACCCAACAATGCCCGGCTCTCATCGCCGGGACCTCGGCCCGTGCCGGCAACGGATTCGCGCGCCACGGCTTGCGCCCTCGATGGCGCCTCGTTCTGTCGCCCTGGCTCTTGCCCTTGCCGGTCCGCCCCCTTCCACCGGGAGAATTGCCCGCGGAAGCGGCAAAACTCCTGCACGATCACCGGCACCGATTTGTTGTCCACTTCCAGCGCAATCCCCTTCACGTGCTGCAACCTCGGATGGGCCAGGACTTGCGCCAGCATCTCGAACAACACGTCCGGAATCGGCGCCCCATGCGCGTCGATCCAGAGCGGGCCTCGCCCTTCTGTCGCCTGAGCGCCGGACTCATGCTCGTCCAATCCCGCCACGTGAATTTGCACCACCCGCTCCAACGGAAAGACCTCCAGAAAATCGGCGCAAAACTCGCGGAGCCCACGGTCCCGCCAGGCGTTGGAATAGCGGTGGATCGTCCAGAGATGGCCGAGATCCAAGACCAGGCCGCAGGGGGTCCGCTCCGTGACAAGACGGAAAAACTCCGCCACGGAAAGGTCGCCGAATCCAAAGTAGGTCAAGGGGGGCAGTTCGAGCAGGAACAGGGGACTGCGCCACCCGCTGTCTTGTCCTTGACGGTCCAGCCGATCCTGCACCAACCCGATGTGTCGGGCCGTCACCTCCGCGCTCGCAGGGGTAAACAGCGGGGGAAGATAGGTCCCGAAGGAATAGCCGGCCATCTGCTTGGCCGCGCATTCATGATTCATCCACGAGCTGCCGAGCGTCTGGAGCTGTGCGGATGTGGCGGCCAGCTCGGCCTCGAAGGGATACCCTGTGGTCAGGTCGGGCTGCGTGACCCACAGGCCCTCGGCATGGTATTCCAACATCATGTTCGGCAGGCGTCGCCGCACAGCAGCCAAGGCCGGCTGGGCTGCCTTGAAAATTTCCAGATAGTCGCACGCAAGCCCCCGCCCGCCCGCGCCCCCCGTCGCAAGGCCGTCCAGCAGCTCGAAGAGGTCCGGGGTATAGACATCCACGGACAGGCCCAAGCCATGGTGCGGAATCCGCGACACCCGCCGGAAAAATTCTTGATCGACCGCCGCCATCTCTTTCTCACCCTCCCAGCCCAAGCCTTCGTTGCCTCAGTGTAAGCGGAGCAAGAGGATTTTGACAAGCCAGGCCCCGCTCTTTTCGGCCACACGGGACAGGCAAAATGACTATTACTGAATCGGAAGTTGTGCTATTCTGTCTACCCATCGATGAATCGCGCTCACCCACATCATCCGGCACAGCTCCCCGACGTCGTCCTCTACCATGCGGAGTGCACCGATGGATTCGGGGCCGCCTGGGCCCTGTGGAAGCGGGTCCCCTCGGCCCAGTTCATCCCCGTCAAACACGGCATGCCCCCGCCCGACAGCCTAGCCGGCCGCCATGTCCTCATCGTGGATTTCAGTTACGAGCGCGCCACGTTGGAAACCATCAGCCGTCATGCCGCCAGCGTGCTCGTGCTGGACCACCACATTACCGCGCAACAGGGGCTGGCCGACCTTCCCTACGTCTACTTCGACCAGAAGAAATCCGGCGCGGTCCTGGCCTGGGAATGGGCGCACGAGGAACCGGCTCCCTGGCTGCTGCAATACGTGCAGGACAAAGACCTCTGGACCTGGTCCCTGCCGGCCAGCCGGGAGATCAGCGCCGCCCTGGCGTCATACCCCCACGACTTCACGGTCTGGGACGGACTCCGCCAGAAAAACTTGGAGGCGGAAGGCCGCGCGATCCTGCGTTACGAAAACGAGATGGTCGGGAAAATCGCCGCCGCAGCCGTGCTCGTCTCCTTCCACGGCGAAACCGTGCCGGCCGTGCAAAGCTCCGTGCTGACCAGCCAAGTCGGCGAACGCCTGTCCCGTGGCTATCCCTTCTGCATCATCTGGCACGATCGAAACGGCCGCCGCTACTACAGCCTCCGCTCGACCGCCGACGGCGCCGATGTCGGAGCCATCGCCATGGCCCATGGCGGAGGGGGGCATACCCACGCCGCCGGATTCTCCGTGCCGCTTGGGCCGGACGGCTACGCGCCGCTTGATCCCTTGGCCGATACCAAGTAACCACGTTCTAAGGACACAAGCTTCCCGCTCTTGTGAACTTGCCACTTGTGGCGTGTAGCTTGCCTCTACGCTTATGATCCCACTCCACGACGATAACCCGACCGAACTCACGCCGATCGTCACGGTCGCGTTGATCGTGGCCTGCTCGCTGGTGTTTTTCTACGAGGTCTCGCTGCCCGAGCAGATCGGCGAAGCCTTCATCTTTCAGTACGGCGCCATCCCCTCCATCGTCCTGGGACACCCGGCCGGACTCAAGGCCCTGCCGCCAGACCTGGCCGCGTTCCCCGTCTACCTGAGCCTCCTGACCAGCATGTTCCTCCACGGAGGCTGGATGCACCTGATCGGCAACATGCTGTATCTGTGGATCTTCGGCAACAACATCGAGGACGTGATGGGCCACGTCAAGTTCGCGGTCTTCTATGTACTCTGCGGCGTCCTGGCCGCGCTCAGCCACGCCATGACCGATCCTGCCTCGACGGTGCCGATGGTGGGGGCCAGCGGAGCGATTTCCGGGGTGCTCGGCGCCTATCTCTTGCTCTTCCCGCGAGCCAAGGTCCTCGTGCTGATCCCCTTGGGCATGTTCACCAGAATGATGTACGTGCCGGCGGGGTTCGTGCTGGGGTTTTGGTTTGTGATGCAGCTCCTGAGCGGAGGGATGAGCTTAGGAAGAGGAGGGGGCGGGGTGGCCTTCTTCGCCCACGTCGGGGGATTCCTGGCCGGCATGGCGCTCATCGGCCTCTTCAAGCGTCCCGACGTGCAATTCTTCGCCCCGGCCAAAAACCAATCCTGGCGCCGCTCCGAGTGGTAAGGGACAACGCCGACCTGAAAGGCTGATCCCCCCAGCTACCCTCCCAACGTGTTGCGGAACTCTGTCGCTTCCTCCCAGGCCTGCTCCGGCTTCTCGGAGAGGAAGGTCACGTGGCCCATTTTGCGGCCAGGACGAACCGACTTTTTTCCGTAGAGATGCAGCTTGGCTCCGGGTTGGCGCAGCAGCCGAGCCAGTCCCTCGCCGGCGCCGGCACGGGTGGCCTCCTCGCCGATCAAATTAACCATGACCGCCGGGCAGAGCAGGCGCACCTCGCCCAGCGGCAGGCCGCAGACCGCGCGGACCTGCTGTTCGAACTGGGAGACCGTGCAGGCATCCAAGGTGTAATGTCCGGAATTGTGCGGGCGCGGCGCCACCTCATTGATCAACACCGCGCCATCCGGCATCAGAAAGAGCTCGACGCAAAACACGCCCACGCCATCCAGCGCCTCGACCACCGAACCGGCCAGGGCGCCGGCCCGCTCGGCTAGGCTCGGAGCCACCTCGGCCGGAACGCGGGTGGTCCTCAGAATGCCAGCCTCGTGCACATTCTCGACCGTGGGGTAGACTCGGCAATTTCCGTCCTGCGAGCGGACCACCAGCACCGACAGCTCTTTTTCAAACGCAAGAAACTGTTCGTAGACCCAGGTGAGAGTCCCGCCGGCCCCCTGCCGGCCAAGCTGCGCCTCCAGCTCACGGGCTTCCGCCGGACCGGGAAGCCGCCACTGGCCCTTGCCGTCATAGCCGGAGGTGGCCGTCTTGCAGAGGCCGGGGAAGCCGAGGGCTTCCGCCGCAGCGGCCAGGTCCTGGGCCGTGGCCACGGCGCGAAAGAGCACGACCGGGAAGCCTCGCTCCTTGAAAAAAGT
>VGXD01000010.1 GCA_016873525.1 Nitrospira sp.
GGGCGTGGCCAATCTGGACAGCAATCGCCAGGAGGCCTTCGTCTCGTTCCAGAAGGCGATCAAGGAAAATCCGGAACATCGCGACGCGCAGTACTACGTGGGACATATCTATGCCATGCAGGGCAAGTACCAGCTGGCCGAAGAGCAGTTCCGGACGGTGTTGCGAATCAGCCCGGAGTATTCGGAAGCCTCGGCGTACTTGGGGCAAGTGCTGGCGCAGCAGGATCGCTGGCAGGAGGCCGTCCGCGCCTACCGGCGGGCGCTGAATAACCCCCTCTACGCGACGCCGGATGTGGCCTGGTTTAATTTGGGGCGGGCCCTGGCCCATGAAGGCGACATGAACGGCGCGGCCCAAGCCTTCGAGGATGCCCTGCTGGTCAGCCCCCCCAACGTGCCGTCCGGGATGGTCCATCTCGAACTCGGCCGGGCCTATTACCGGCTGGGCTACGACGTCAAGGCACGCGAGATGCTGAGCCGGGTCGTCGAATTGGACAAGGATGGGCCGAGCGCGGCCGAGGCGGAGAAGTTACTGGAACGGTTGAAGCATTAAGGGATGGCTATGACTATGGAAAACGAATCCGTCGGCGATTTTTTCAAACAGGTCCGCGAGACCAAGGGCTTGACCGTGGACGACGTGGCGTCCAAAACACGCATCCACCCGGACTTTCTGAAGGCGCTGGAAGAAGGCAACTTCGCCAAACTGCCGGATCAGGTCTTCGCCAAGGGGTTCGTGCGGTCCTACGCCAGGTCCCTGGGTTTGGACGAGGAAGACGCCATGCGTCGCTTCGCGGAGTCGGCGGGGCTCTTTTACAACAAGCAGTCGGAGTTGGATCGCCTGCGTGTGCGGCAGCTCGAAGACGAACGGCGCAAACAGGCCAATCGCAAGGTGGTGATCGCGGCAGCGGCAGTGGCCGTGCTCGGATTGGTCTTGCTGCTGAACCGGGAGCAGTCCGCCGTTGCGCCGAGCCGCCAGGCGGTGGAGCCCCAGGCCTCGACGAAGGTTCCGCCGCCGGCCGGGAAGCCCGTGGGCAATACGGGGCCATCGGGTTCACGGACGTCCCAGGACAACTCTTCGGTGACGCGCGGGCAGGAGCGAGCGGACCATGCGCAACCCGCCGGCGTCGCAGAGAACCATCCTGCACCAGCGACGTCTGAGCCGTCGGCAGGTTCCGCGCCCAAGCCGGCCGAGCCTGTTCCCTTGGCCTCTTCCTCGGTCGAGCCCTTGGGGGGGCTGCCTTCGGATGTGAGGGGAGCGCAGGAGGCTTCCTTGGTGTTGGACCTTGAAGCAGTCGAAGTCAGCTGGGTCGTCGTGCAGGCGGATGGCGCCAGTCCCCACGAGGCGCTGCTCCGTCCCGGTGAACGGATGCGATGGACGGCCGCGGAGCGTTTCATGCTGACGCTCGGCAATGCCGGCGGGGTCCGTGTCGAACTGAATGGGAAGCCGCAGGGCCCCTTCGGTCCGAGTGGAAAGGTCGCTCGCGACATCCTTCTCAAACGGTGACCCCCTTTCATTCTTGGGCATGAGCCAGGCGAGGGTCAGCCAAACGTATCGTTCCAGTGATCCATGACAGAGACGTTCTTCCCGCAAGACTCGGTCGCACCGGCCGTCGAGTATCTGCGCGCGCGATTCCCCGTCGGTCCAACCGTCGGCATCATTCTGGGCTCCGGCTTGGGCGGCGTTGCCGAACGCGCCCCCACCCTTGCGTCCATTCCCTATGCGGATATTCCGGGCTTTCCTGTCTGTTCGGTGGAAGGCCATGCCGGCCGATTGGTTGTGGCGGATCGCCGAGGGCTCTGCGTGGCGATGCTGCAGGGACGGGCGCATCGCTACGAAGGGCTGACGCTTGAAGCCGTGACCCGTCCCGTCGCGGTGCTGGCCGGATGGGGAGTGAAGACGCTCATCGTCACCTGCGCCGCCGGGTCGCTCGACGGGGCCGAGGCGGGCTCCCTCATGCTGATCGACGATCACCTGAATGTGATGGGCGACAACCCTCTCATGGGAGCGGGGTGGAGAGGTCTTGGGGCCTCCCGATTCGTCGAAATGGCGCAGGCCTACGATCCGGCCCTCATCGAGGTTGCTGAACGGGCTGCCGGGGCGGCGGGCCTGGCAATCCGTCGCGGGGTCTTGGCGGCGGTGGCAGGACCGACCTATGAGACTGCGGCTGAGGCGGAGATGCTTCGGCGGCTGGGCGCACAGGCCGTCAGCATGTCCGTTGTGCCGGAGGTGATCGCGGCCCGCGCCTTCGCGCTACGCGTGATGGGGCTGGCGCTGATCACGAATCGGTCCGGTTCGGTGTCGGATCGCCGGGTCGGCCATCACCGGGTGGTCGCGGTGGCCGAGGGCCGCGTGGAGCTGGTGGCGGCCTTGCTCGACGGCGTCCTGAGCCACCTGGCGGAGGCGCCTGGCTCGTGACGGATTTGGAAGGCCAGGAGGCTTGTAATAGGGCCATGGGAGGGCGGTTTCTGCCTATCCTTGACAAGGGGGAGGGGGCGTTGCTATATTTCGCCCGCTTGGGGGAAGCCGGTCTTCATCATGAAGTTCGGTTCTTAAAAAAGGAGGAGTTGTGATGCGGTATGTTTCTAAGTCGATCGGTTTGTTGGCCGCGTTGATGTTGATCACGGCCACCGTTGCTGTGGCCGAGGAGAAGGATCCGCTGAAGCCGAGAGTGCCGGCTGATCAGATTGCGGACGCGAAGGCCATGAAGAACCCGGTTGCGAACACCCCGGAGAACATCGCCAAGGGGAAGGCGCTGTTCGAGGGCAAGGGGACCTGCTTCAACTGCCATGGCAAGGAAGGCAAGGGGAATGGCCCGGCCGGCCAGATCCTGAACCCGAGCCCGAGGGACTTCACGAACTGCAAGTTCCACAAGAAGCGGAAGGACGGCGAGTTGTTCTGGGTGATCAAGAACGGCAGCGCCGGCACGGGCATGGTGCCCCTCATTCCTGCCGCGATCAACGAAGAAGAAGCCTGGACGATCATCAACTACGAGCGGAGCTTCTGCGTCAAGAAGGACGAGTAGTTTCGATCGCCGACGGAAGGCTGTTTTAAAAAGGCAGAGGGGAGAATGTCCCCTCTGCCTTTTTTTGTGTCGTGGCGCGCCGTGCCGGCGCGAACGTAGCGCTTATCGATGGTTGGGAGAGGCGGTTCTGGTCAGGGGCAATGCGGCCATCGCATTGGTCGGCGAGAGGGGCGGTAGGATCAGGGGGCGCTGCTCCTGGCTGAAGTGCGCCCGCGCGGCCACCGGCACGGTCTGGTTCAGGAATGTCGTCAGTTCGCCCAGCGTGACTTCCCCATTGTGGTCGGCATCCGCCTCGCCTTTCAGCCCGGCCAGCAGGTAATAGGTAAAGAGCCCGTGGCGCATCTGTGCCGGTTCGAGCCCCGAGCGGAGGCCGGTGGTTCCGATGACGGTGACGAGATTGCCGCCTCCGCCGTCCCACATCGGCGCCGACGACTTCGCGCGCCCCTCCTTGCCGAGTTGTCCTACGGCTCCATCGAAGATCAGCAGGCTGTGACGGGCCTTCAGCTTGGCGAGCGCAGCCTGGATGTCCTTGAGGGGGTAGAGCCGTGAGGCCGATGTGCGGCCGCCTTCGTAGGGCACCAGGTAGGTTTCGCCGGACGGCGTCACCAGGGCCTGGCCTGAGAAATAGAGGATGACGGTCGATTCTGCGGTCACGCGCGTCGGCAACCAATCGATGAGGGCTTCCTCGATGTCGGGCCGCAAGGCCCTGCGGTCTTGCAAAACCCGCAGATTGGCCGTCGGCACGCCGCCCAAGGACTGGAAATAGCCGGCCACGAGTTCCGCATCCCGCGCCGCGTATTTTCTCGTCGGGACCTGCGGGTCCCGGTAGGACCCGATGCCGACGGAGATGAGGTAAGTCTGGGGACGTTGGAATCCGGCCGCCGCCACGGGGACCTGATCCACATCGTCGAACTGCGCGGACTTCGCCGTCGGCAGAGCCGGAGCGAGGCTCCCGCCGCCCCGTTCGCCTCGTTGCTTCATGGCCAGCACCAAAGTCTGCGGCGCCGGGAGGCCGGCTCCGGAGGCTTCGGAGAGGGATACCTGGAAGCTGGCCTGCTGGGCTTGCACCGTTGCAGGCAAGGTCGCCGAGAATTCCACTGCGCGCGATTCGCCCGGCTGGAGCGAGCCGGCCGGCAGGGTCGTGGCGGGGAACTGGGCGATGATAGCCGGGGTCCCGCTCAAGGTCACCGACACGTTCCTGGCCTGGGCCTGACCGGTGTTGACGAGGTCCACCCGGACCTTGACCCGCTCGCCGCCTTCCAGAATCAGATTGCTGTTTTCATCCAGCACCGTGGCTTTGAACGAGAGGGCCGGGCCCATGGCCGGCGCCGTGGGCGAAGGCGTCGTTGCGATCGCCGGGGCCTGCGCCGGCCCCGTGGGTTGGGTTGCGGCGCGGTCCTGTGCCTCGGCGGCGCCGGCGAGTTGGCCGTCCGGGTCCAGGAGGGCCCTTGCGTGTCTGATGAACTGGATGGAGAGGGTGACGGCGGCGTCATGGAGCATGGCATCCGTCGTGATGTATTCGCATCGATGCTGCGTGGGTTCGAGGATCAATTTTTCCTTGCGCGCGATGTTGATCGGCTGCTCCAGGAGCACTTTGCCGGAGGGGTCCTTGAAGAGCGCGACGACTTCAAGCGTGAGTTCGGCCGGCAGGCGGTCGTAGATGCCGTCGGTTTGAATGTCCAAACCCGATTGCTGCAGTGCGAGGAGAATCTCCACATCGGGTTGGACTCCGGCCGGAACTTTCCCCGCTGCATAGATGGTCTTGAAGGTCTGGTGGGCGGCCTGCAACAGGACGGATTCAAGTTCCTCGCCCACTCGGAGCTGCTGCGGCGCATTGCAGGCGTTGGTGTATTGCAGCATGGCCTTGCTCAGGGAGGGGTCGAAGTCGATTTTTGCCGTGACGGGGATCGCCGGGCCCAGGTTGGGAATGGTGGCCCGGCCCAAGGCGCTGGAGACTTTCTCGCACCCTGCCGAAGACAGGGCCAGGCTTAGGGCCAGCAGGGCCCAGCCGAGCCGAACGAAGGGGAGTTTGAGGGTGAGTGACGTTTGCAAAAGTCGGAGTGTAGTCAGCGGCATACAGAGTCTCGAGTCAGTAGCGAAAGCTTGGCGATGACGATGGGATTCACCGTACCGAAAATGTCGGCAGAATGCAACCCACTCTCGTCTTGGATGCTTGCCAGGCGGGGCCGGCTCGTCTATTCTAACGGGCCATGCTGGTCCTGGGCCTTCTGAACTTGCGCGATGCGGCCGCCGTTTTGGTGCGGAACGGCCGTCTCCTGGCCGCGGCGGAAGAAGAGCGCTTCGTCCGGGTCAAGCACGTCACGGCCTTGCCGCTCCAGGCGATCGGCTACTGTTTGCAGGAGGCCGGGGTCCGGCTCTCCGAGGTGGATGCGATCGCGGTGCCGTGGAAGTATTGGGTCCTGGGCCGCCGGGCCGCCTTGGCGCTGGGCGCCATGCTCCGCTCTCCGACGCTCTGCCGGGTGAAGGGGCAACGCAGCCTCGAGCGGCTGGGCCAAGAATGGACGGAGCAAGCGACCCTCGCGCGGCGGCTCCGCTCCGCCTTCGGCCCAAGCCGGTCTCGTCCCGCCTTTCTTGACCATCATCTCTGTCATGCGGCGAGCAGTTTTCTGGCCTCGCCCTTCGAACGGGCCGCCGTCCTGGTTGTGGACGGGGCTTCCGAGGCCCATACCACGATGCTGGGTCTGGGAGAAGGCGCCCAAATCACGGTGCTGCAACGAACCCCCCTCCCTCATTCGCTCGGGCAGTTTTACGCCGCCATCACGTCTTTCCTGGGATTTCGGCCGGACCACGACGAGTACATCGTAATGGGGTTGGCCGCCTATGGGGAACCACGGTTCGCCGGAGTCTTAAGGGAGCAAGTATTGCGGACTCAGCCGGAGGGCGATTTTCACCTGAACGTGAGGCTGTTGGATTTTCATTTGGCGAGGGTCGGCATCTTCCTGCCTGCATTGACGCGGTTGTTGGGGGGGCATCGCTTGGCGGGGGATAAGATCACGCAGCGCCACCGCGATATCGCTGCCAGCGCCCAGGTCGTGCTCGAAGAAACCCTCCTGCACCTGGCCCGTCATCTCAAACGACTGACCGGCGCCGAGCATCTCTGTCTGGCCGGGGGGGTGGCGTTCAATTGTGTGGCCAACAGCCGCCTTCGCCGCGAAGCGGGGTACAAAGACATCTACATCCAGCCTGCGGCTGGCGACGCCGGAGCCGCCCTCGGCTCCGCGCTCTGGCTGTCCAACAGGACGGGCGCGCTCCTTCAACGGGACGTTATGACCCATGCCTATTGGGGGCCGCAGTTCGATGAAGCCGCCTGCCGTCGGGCGCTCGAACGTGCCGGCTTGATGTGGCAGGCGATGGATGAGGAGGACCTCTGCGACCGTGTGGCGACGGAACTGTCCCAGGGCCGCCTGGTCTTTTGGTTTCAGGGCCGCATGGAGTGGGGTCCCAGGGCCTTGGGCAACCGCAGTCTCCTGGCCGATCCGCGACGGGAGGACATGCGCGAGTTGATCAACGCCAAGGTGAAGCTGCGGGAACCCTTCAGGCCCTTTGCGCCTTCCGTGTTGGCGGAGCGGGCGGCGGACTTTTTCGACCTCTCCGTTCCCTCGCCCTTCATGCTTTTCACCTGTCCGGTCCTGCCCAAGGCCAAGGGGGTGATTCCTGCCGTCGTCCATGTTGACGGTACGGCTCGCGTCCAGACCGTGGATAGGGACTCCAATCCCAAGTTCAGAAGGTTGATCGAGGCCTTCGAACGAAAAACCGGCCTGCCGATGCTGTTGAACACCTCCTTCAACGTGAACGAACCGATCGTGTGCAGTCCGGAGGAAGCCGTGCAGTGTTTTCTGAAGACCGAGGTCGAGTGGCTGGTGCTCGGCAACCTGCTGGCCTGGCGTCCGCGCGGGCGCGTGACAGGCGACGCGTGATGAGTGAGCAGGCAAGAGTCTCGCAGGGCGATTCGTCCGTGATGTCCGAAGACAACACCCGGCATGGGTCACCCGTCGCTCATCACTCGTCGTTCCCGGCTCTCGATGGTCTTCTCCTGTTCTTTTCCCTCAACCTGGCCTTGCAGCCGCTTGTGGAGCCGGATTTCGGTTGGCACCTGAGGACCGGCCTCGACCTCTTGAAAAACGGATGGCGGCTGCCCGGCGTCGATCCCTATTCCCACACCATGCCGGATTGGCCCTGGGTGGAACATGCCTGGTTGACGGATGGCCTGATCGGGCTGCTCTACCAGGGCCTGGGCTTTGCCGGCCCCTTGGCCGTGATCGCCTTCTTTGCTGCCGTCGTGACCGGGGCCTTTGGGGTTGCAGCAGGACTTGCCCGGGTCGGCCGGACCTATCGACTGCTGGCCATGGCTGGGAGCCTCTGGGTTGCGCTGCCCTTCCTCGGCGCCAGGACCCAACTGGTCACGCTCTTGGGGGTGGCGCTGGTGCTGCGCTTGTGGAGCCTCTATCGGGCCGGGCGCCTGGCCCACCTCTGGACGATTCCGCCCTTGTTGTGGCTCTGGGCCAACCTCCACGGCGGCTTCACGGCAGGCTTGCTCATCTTCACGATAATCCTCTTGGTTTCGACAGCCACAAGGCTCTGCTGTGACCGCCGGCCTGCCCTTGCCGCGCGTCTTGACGAGGCGCCGCCGAACTGGCCGGCCCTCGGACACCTGGCCCTGGTGCTCCTCCTGGCTGTTGCGGCGACGTTGTTGAATCCCTATGGGTGGCGTCTCTATGGCGAGATACTCGAATCATTGAACAACCGATTCATGCTGGACGCGTTGCAGGAATGGCATCCGGTCTCCCTGCAAGGCCGGGCCGGTGTGGTCTACGTCGGCTACCTTGTCCTGCTGGGCGTCGCCGTCGGGTGTTTCTATCGGCGGATCGAGCCCCTGCGCTGGACGCTCCTGGTCTTTTTTCTCGTGCAGTCCTTGCTCCACTGGCGAAACGTCTTGTTCTTTCTCCTGCTGGCCACCCCGCTCTGGGCGGAACTCTTGGCCGAAGCGGCGAGTCGAATGTCCGTGTTGGTGCCGGAGGCGCCACGGCGGAAGCACGTGCTGCTGGGGCTGGCCCTGGTCGTTGCCTTGGACCTGGCATGGGAAGGCCCGAATCACCTACAGCGGGTGGCGGAGTCAGGCCTGGCGCCGGGGCAGTTTTTTCAGACCACCCAGTATCCCATCGAAGCCGTGCAGTGGATCAGGGCCCATCGGAATCAACTTGGCGCGAGGTTGTATAACGACTATAGCGTCGGAGGGTTTCTGCTGTGGTGGATGCCGGAAGAGAAAATCTTTATCGACGGCCGCATGCCGGCCTGGCGGATCGGCGACCGGTGGATTTTTTATGACTATGCGGCCCTGACGACCTGGGAGCCTCTCGAACTGGGCGTGCTCGACAAGTACAAGGTGGATTGGGCCATCGTCGGGCGGAACACGCCGTTGAATTTGGCCTTGGCGCGGGAGCCGACCTGGCGGGCGGCCTATCAAGACGCGAAGGTCTCGATCTTCGTGAAGCAGGAGGAGTAAAGAGCCTCGTCTGACGAGGGGCGGGCAGCTTCGGTTGCGCCATGATACGTTGCTGCGGCATGGCTGCGTCGCATCATGCCGTTGGCCGCTCGCCTCACCGGACCAGCAGAACGGCGAGCGGCGCCCTGTTGTGCCGTTTATAGTTCCACTCCCGCCGTGGCGCTGCCCTCCGTGCCCATCCCCTCCACCCGAGGCTAATGAAAAGATGTGCGGGGACAAATTGGTCGGCGAAATAGGCTGACCGTTCCTGCCGTGTTTGTCGCAAGCCGGACCGTCGCAAATTCCTTGCTAAGTACTGGAAAAGCTCTTAGGATTTGTCGCAATCGGAAAACTGATTGATGGGGATAGGCTGACCAGCGTACTTAATAGTAATGCCGCATGAAAATCATCTGTCGAAATTGTCATTTCCTTGCCAAGGAATACAGAGAAGAAAACACAGGACGGGTCTTTTCCTTTTCTCTAAGCGAATCGGAAAGAGAACTTGTGCGGTCAGATCCTAATAATGCCGTCAAAGAGCACTACTCTCTGAAGTGTCAACTCGGCGTCTGGGATGAGGGCGTGAGCCAACTTCCAGGTGGCCGGCACGATACGCTTAATATAACTGTGAGGAAGGATAGTTGTTTCTTCTTCCCGAACAACCCAGCCATGCTCTTTGACGCCGCGAGAGAGTTGCAAAAGCGTGAGAGTGAAAATCGGCAGCTCAAGAGAGCAAATTTGTACACGCGCATCGGCCTCTGGATCGCTGCTGGCGCTTTGGTTGCCAATGCGGTTATTGCCTATTTCAAAGATTAAGCATGCGGTATACCCTGCGGTCAACTGGACCTGTGTGAAAAGCCGCGCGTGCCTGAACCGGCACGTTCGGCGCACCATTCGATTCAAGTAGGGAGCAAATCTGTTGGAGACGGGCATGCGATTTGATCACGATCCGGTCTGCGGAAAGTCCGCCGGGACCCAGGGGAAGAAAAAGGGAGCCGAGGGCTGGCCCTGGCGTGCTTCCTGCTGAGTCGTTGACGGAATAGGTCAACCTTGCTACCATCATTGCCATTGCGAGGTTAGCTATGGCGAAGACGATCAAGGCCAGATTCTCACACGGAATTTTTACCCCACTCGACCCTCCGCCGCCCGAACTGGTCCACGAAGGCGAAGAGGTTCTGTTGGCGGTGTCTTCGATTGCACCGACTTCCGGCTCCACCATCCGGGAGACGGCTGGTTTATGGAAAGGTCTGCTGGATGCTGAGGAACTGAAGCGGGATATTTACGCCGACCGCCTGGTCTCCACCCGCCCACCGGTCTCTTTCTGACGTGCCGCGTCCCTCCTACCTCGTCGATACAGACTGGAGCATCGACCACCTCTGCGGCGTTGAACGGGTCACTCGAAAACTGCACGAACTCGAACCCGAAGGACTTGCCATCAGTGTTATTTCTTTGGCCGAACTCTACGAGGGCGCGCATTACTCGCGCGATCCACTCCACAGCGTGGCTGCGCTACAGCGGTTTGTGGCGGGCGTGGTCGCCCTACCCCTTGACGACGAAGTCTGTAGCTTGCTCGGGAAGGAGCGTGGTCGTCTGAGAAAATTAGGTCGGACTATTGGCGATTGCGACCTCTTTATCGCCTGTACCGCTATCCGGAATGAGATGATTCTCTGCACGAATAACCGTCGTCATTTTGAGATGATCGGAGGCGTCAGGCTGTTGTCGATTCAAGGCTGACCCCTTTCGTACAGCCCTTGTGCATCGTTCCGTCTCACCGTCAGCAATTCGCCGAACATCCGCAGCCCGTCGCGCAGGACCCGGACTTTCGAGCCCGGCTGGTCGGTCCAGTTGATCGGCACTTCGGCGATCTTGTACCCCCGCCGCTGCGCGATGTAGAGCAGTTCCAGGTCGAATCCATAGCCGTTGATGCGGGCTACTGAAAAGAGATTGTCGGCCACGGCTCCCCGGAACAATTTGAAGCCGCATTGCGTATCCCTGATGCCCGGGACACCGAGGTGTTGCACGAACCAGTTGAACAGGTTTCCTGAAACAGACCGGTGCCACCTTGCCTTGACCTTGTAGCGGCTGTCGCGGGAGGCCAGGAGCCGGGAGCCGATGGCGATGTCGGCCCCATGACCGATGGCCGCTTCCAGTCGTTCCAGTTCCTGAATCGGCGTGGCTCCGTCCGCGTCCGCAAAGAGCCGGAACTTGCCCCTTGCCTGGTTCATTCCCGTTCGAACGGCATAGCCCTTTCCCCTGTTGTGCGGGAGGCGGAGGAGGCGGATGGAGGGTTGGTGAGTCTGGAATGTCTCGACAAGGGCGGCAGTATCGTCCCGGCTGCCGTCGTCCACGACCAGGATTTCGTAGGGGATGGCTCGCGGCGCGAGATAGGCGGAGATGTCGGCGAGGTAGGGGAGAATCCGTCCGGCTTCATTGTAAGCCGGGATGACGACGGAGAGGTGAGGGGGGTCGCTCTGGAAAGGCGCCACGCGAACTCCGATCCGGCCACGACGGCCATGCCGACCCCTGCGCCGGCCAATGTGGGCGCCAGCCTACCCTGCAAGCATAGGGATTGCAAGGTTCCATGGATGTTCGGCGGGGCTGCGTAGTCGGCAGGATCTGTTGTATAGTAAAAGGCATCGAAGCTGTGCACCTACAACCCAGGAGGTGAGCCATGCGCCTTTGGGGACTCAATAACCAACCTTCCGTCTACGCGAAAGCGCCGGGCGGTTTCTCGCCCTGGCTGCTTTCGGTTGCTCTCCTTCTGTCAGGTCTCCTGTCCGCTTGTGCTGCCACGACCCCCCCGAGCCGGCTGGCCGACTATGTCGGGAAGGACGCGCTGCGCGAGGGGCTGCCTCCTGCGCCCTTGTCCGCGACGGGGCGGAAGGCCGGGCTGGTGTTGATCGCCGATGCGACGGCTCCTGGTGCGGCGCCGGCCATGCCCGATGAGGCGCTGGCCCAGATGGCCGAACGGCTGCAAGAGCAGTTCAAGCCGGTGTTCCCTGTCTCGATCGACAAGATTGTTCCGGCCGAGGGGATTGCTGTCGGAGACGGGGCTCGCTTGCGCGAACTGGGGAAGCAACAGGGGCTGGACTACTTGGTCGTGGCCGTGACCTCCAGCACCGAAGAGGAATATCCGGTCACTCTGTTTTTGGGGTGGGTGACGCATGCGCAGCCCGGCTTGCGACGCGATAACTGGTCCTTGATCGAAGCGGCCCTCCTGGACGTGCAGAGCGGGCAGGTGTTGTTCCGGGCCGAGGGCCGGGCTTGGGCGACCTTGGATCGTCCGACTGCGCCGGGCATCAATCAGTGGTATCCGGTGATCTGGAAACGTCCGCTGGACCCCAATTGGCGCTGGTGGCCCCCGACCTACGAGGGCGCGCCGCATACCTTGCGGATCATTGCGATGCAGGAAGCGGTGAAAGGCCTGATGCAGAATCTGAAAGAGCCTGTGAGGCAGTACCAAAGCTCACAAGTTTCCGTCGCGCAGTAACCCGGCGGCTCGGCTGCCGGGTGGTCTTCCTGGGGCCTTTGCGCCCCATCCCTGCCGGAGGTTTTTCAGCCCTCGGCAGGGATTTTTGTCTTTGAAGGAGGCAAGGGGGTTAGTGTAGAATGAGCCGCTTAGCTCTCGGCAAAGGCCAAGCAGCTCGGAGGCGTAAGGCCGGCAGGGGGCAAGGAGTCATTCAGAAGGGCATCATCATGCACGAGAGGAAAGGGTCTACGATGGATCACCGCATTGGGTTGAGTTGCATCGGTCGCGCGTTTGGCGCCGTCGTGATCGCGGCTTTCGTCGGGCTATCCGGCGGGCCCACGCTGTCGGCTGTGAATGCCGCTGTGCCGCCGGCGCTCGCACAGGGCTTTTCGGAGATCGTCAAGAAAACCACGCCGGCGGTGGTCAACATTGCCGTCACCGGTGGAGAGGGCGGTCGTCGGGAGCGAGGGCCCCGTCGTCCTCCGCTGCCTCCCGGTCCCTTTGGAGAGCCGCCGGGAGGCGGGCCTCCCGGTGAAGAACCGCCCGGTGGCATGGAGCCGCCGATTCCGCCTCCCATGCCGGGACCTCCCGGCCGGCCTGAGCAGAGTGCCGGCTCCGGGGTCATCATCGACGCGCAGGGCCATATCGTGACGAACAACCACGTCGTGGAAAACGCGACGCAAATCACCGTGACCTTGAGCGACAAGCGGGAATTCCCCGGCAAAGTGGTGGGGATGGACCCCAAGACCGACTTGGCGGTCATCAAGATCGAAGCCCCGAACCTGCCTTCTCCGCTCAAGTGGGCCGATTACGACAAGCTGCAAGTGGGCGATCTGGTGCTGGCGGTGGGCAGCCCCTTCGGGCTGAGTTCGACCGTGACGCTCGGCATCATCAGCGCGTTGGGCCGAGGCAACGTGGGCATCGCGGACTATGAGGACTTCATCCAGACCGACGCGGCGATCAACCCCGGCAATTCGGGCGGCGCGTTGGTGAACATGAACGGCGAGTTGATCGGCATCAACACGGCCATTTTCTCGCGGACCGGCGGCTCCGAAGGGATCGGCTTCGCCATTCCCAGCAGCATCGCCCTGGACATCGTGGACAGTCTGCGGAAGTCCGGCAAGGTGGTGCGGGGCTGGATGGGCATTGCGATCCAGGAAGTCACGCCGGCCCTGGCCAAGTCGTTCAAGATTCCGGAGCAGCGCAAGGGCGTGCTGATCAGCGACGTCAACGAGAACGGGCCGTCCGCCTCGGCGGGGCTCAAGCGGGGGGACGTCATCATCGGATTCGACGACAAGGAGATCCAGAACGTCAGCCAGCTTCGAAACATGGTGGCCCGTACCTTGGTGGGACGGACGGCGAAAGTCAAAGTGCTGCGGGCCGGCAAGGAAGAGGTCCTCGCGGTCAAGATCGGCGAACGGCCGTCGGATGAAGTGCTGGCGCGCAAGGAACCGGGGGCTGCCCCAGGCCAGGCGCCCGACTTGCCCAAGCCGCCGGACAATGTGCTGGCGGCGCTGCGGGTGCAGCCGCTCGATCCTGCGACCATGGGCCAGCTCAACTTGCCGAGCAAGACCACCGGCGTCCTGATCGCGCAGGTCGAGCCGGGGAGCCCGGTGGAAGCGGCGGGGCTGCAGCGCGGCGACGTGATCCAGGAAGTGAACCACGAAGTGATCAAGAGCCTGGAGGACTATCAGAAGGCCTCGGCCAAGATCAAAAAGGACGAGATGGCCGTGCTGCTGTTGAATCGGCAGGGCAACAATCTCTTCGTGGCGGTGAATCCGAAGTGAAAAGCGGTCGGCGATCAGCCGTCGGCGGTCAGCGGGATGTGAGAGCCGAGGGCTGATCGCGGACGGCTGAGGGCGTTTATGGCGGACGGGCGGAAGTTCACACAGTGGCTGCAAGACACGGTCTTCACGCCGCTGGAAGACAAAAAGATGCCGGTCATGGAGCACCTGGTCGAGCTCCAGGTCCGGCTGACCCGCGCCGTCGTGATCGTGGGCGTTGTGTTCGTCGGGACGTTTTTCTTCGCCGACCAGTTGGTGCAATGGCTGCGCGTGCCGTTGCAGAACATGTTCATTCCGGGATCGCTCTCCTGGATGCCCACCGACCTGCCGCTGATCCCCTTCGTCTTCCTGGCCCCGGCCGAAGCCCTGTGGCAGAACGTGAAGGTGGCCGGCCTCTTCGCCCTGGTGCTGGCCACCCCCTACGTGCTCTGGGAGACCTGGCAGTTCGTGGTGCCGGGCCTGCACGCCCAGGAGCGGCGTTTCGTGGGGCCCTTCGTGTTGATCAGCACCCTGGCCTTCTACGCCGGGATCCTGTTTTCATTTTTCTTCGTGCTGCCCTTCGCGTTGAATTTTTTGATCTCCTACGGCGTGAACGCCGGATTCATTCCGCAGATTTCCATCGCGCAGTACGTCGGGTTCGCGCTCTGGTTTCTGCTCGTCTTCGGGCTGATCTTCGAGGTGCCGTTGGCGATCACCTTGATGGCCAAGCTGGGCTGGGTGGACGTGCCGTTCCTGAAGCGGTACCGCAAGTGGGCCTTCCTGGGCGCCTTTCTCGTGGCGGCCATCCTGACCCCCACGCCCGATCCGTTCAACCAGTGTTTGATGGCGGTGCCGATGTATGTCTTTTACGAGGTCGGGATCGTGAGCGCCGGCATCTTCGGCAAGAAGGGCCGGTCTGCCGGAGCCAAGGCGGAGCCGAAGCCTGCGGCAGGAACGGGCGTCGTGGCGCCGGCCAAGCCCGCCATGGCGGGCGAGGGCGAGTATGTCGGCGTACCCGGCGGCCGCCGGCGGTGAGTCGTCTTCATGCGTGTTGCGGTCGTCGTGATCAGCAGTAAGATCGCCTCGGGGGACGAGCCGGACGAGGGGCGGGAGGCCATCGCGCAGATGGTGCAGGACCTGCCCGCGACGATGGTCGCCTACGAGGTGGTTCCGGACGAGCGGAGCAAAATCCGCAGCCAGCTCATCACCCTTTGTGCGGATCGGGCCGATGTCATCCTCACGCTGGGGGGGACCGGCGTCAGGCCCACCGATTGGACGCCGGAGGCGACGCGGGACGTGATCGAGAAGGAAGTGCCGGGAATCGGGGAGGCCATGCGGTCTGAGAGCCTGAAGAAGGTGCGGACTGCCATGCTGTCGCGCGGCACCGTCGGCATCAGGGGCCGGACCTTGATCGTCAATTTGCCGGGGAGTCTCAAGGGGGCGAAGGAAAATCTGGCCGTCGTCCAGCCGGTGTTGGAGCATCTCGTGGAGAAGATCCAAAAGGTGTGAAGAGCGCTGCCCGATGGGGAGGAAGAGGAGTAGAGAATGCCGGGAGAACTGAAAGTCATACAGCCGCAAGGCTCCGGGAACGGCGATGCCTGCACCTACATGTGGGCCTGCGCCATTTGCGACGAGAACGAGACCTGCCAGAAGGACAAGGAAGGGCACAGCCGCTGGCTGGTGTCCAAGCGGATGGAGCGGATCCATCACAAGGTCCTGGTGATGAGCAACAAAGGGGGGGTGGGCAAGAGCACCGTGACCACCAACCTGGCGGTCAGCCTCGCCTTGAAGGGCTACGAGGTCGGCGTCTGCGACATGGACATCCATGGGCCCAACATCCCGAAGATGGTCGGGGCGGAAGGCCAGAAGCTCAAGGTCAGCACCTCGGGGGGGATCATTCCCTACCAGGCCTACAATCTGAAGATCGCCTCCATGTCCTTTCTGCTCCAGAACCCCGACGATCCCATCATCTGGCGGGACGCCTACAAGTATGAATTCATCAACCAGCTCTTGGGCGGGGTCGAGTGGCAGGACCTGGATTTCCTGCTGGTGGACTTGCCCCCCGGCACGGGCAACGAGTCGGTCACCACCATCGACTTGATCGGGAACGTGAGCGGCTGCGTGATCGTGACGACGCCGCAGGAGGTCGCGCTCCTGGACTCGCGCAAGTCGGTCACCTTTGCGAAGGACAGCGAGATTCCGATCATCGGCATCGTCGAGAACATGAGCGGGCTGGAATGTCCCCACTGTCATCAGCACATCGAAGTCTTCAGGAAAGGCGGGGGCGAAGCCTCGGCCACCGATATGGGCGTGCCCTTCCTGGGCCGCATCCCGCTGGACCCCGACGTGGTGACGCAGTGCGACGCGGGCGAGCCCTTCGCGATGTTCTTCTCCGATTCGCCCACGGCCGATTGCTATCATGAAATCGCGAACAAGGTGGATCAGTTCTGTAAGAAGAGCGGGTCGCTGTTGAAGATCGGGCCGAAGCGGCGCTGAACAAAGTCGTCAGCGATCAGCCGGAGTTGAAAAGACCATGCAAGGATTGACATCGTTACGGGATGCGCAGCAGACGGTGCTGGCTGCCACGCCGGTCCTGGGGCTTGAGAAGGTCGGGCTGATCGAGGCGCTGGGGCGCGTCTTGGGCGAGGACCTCATCGCCTCACGGGACAATCCCCCTTGGGACAATTCCGCCATGGACGGCTTTGCAGTCCGCGCCGAGGACATCAAACAGGACCATGCCATCGCCAAGCCGGTCGTGCTGACAGTCATCGAGGACGTGCCGGCCGGCAAGGTTGCCACCAAGGCGGTGGGGCCGGGCCAGGCCATCCGGATCATGACCGGCGCGCCGGTGCCGAAGGGGGCCGACACCGTCATCAAGGTGGAAGAAACCGAACCTGCCGGTGAAACCGTCCACATCTTCAAACCGGAGCCGCGCGGGGCCAACATCCGTCCGAAAGGCGAGGACGTCAAGAAAGGCGAATGTATCATCCCCAAGGGGACGCTGCTGCGCCCCGCCGAGGTCGGCATGCTGGCCATCCTGGCCAAGGCCCTCATCCTCGTGCATCAACGACCCAGGGTGGCGATCCTCTCGACCGGCGACGAGCTGGCGGATCTGGACGAGCGGTTCGACGAGGACAAGATCATCAACTCGAACAGTTACGGCATTGCTGCCGCCGTGCAGGAAGCGGGCGGGATTCCCCTTCTCTTGGGCATCGCCAAGGACCAGCCGGCGGACTTGAAAGAAAAGATCGCCCATGGGTTGAATGCCGACGTGCTAGTGCTCTCCGGCGGCGTCTCGATGGGCGACTACGATTTCACCAAAGCGGTCTTCAAGGAGCTGGGCGCGGAGATGAATTTCTGGAAGTTGGCGATTCGTCCCGGCCAGCCCCTGGCCTTCGGCAAGATTCAGGGCAAGCTGGCCTTCGGCTTGCCCGGCAACCCGGTCTCCTCCATGGTGACTTTCGAGCAGCTCGTGCGGCCGGCCATGCTGAAGCTGTCGGGGCAACGAACCTACAGCCGGCCGGTGATGCAGGCGCTTTTCCAGGGAACCTTCTCCAAACGGAACGACCGCCGTCATTTCCTGCGCGGGGTCATGAGTCGGGAGAAGGGCGTGCTGACGGTTCGGATGACGGGCGACCAGGGGTCCGGCATCCTGACCTCGATGGTGAAGGCCAATTGCTTGATCGATGTGCCGGAGGAGGTCGAGCGGCTGACCTCCGGCGATCCCGTGACCGTCCAGGTCTTGAGCGCGCAACTGGCGGACCATGACGGCGCCGCCACGCCGGCGGCCGGCCACCGGCCGTCCTGTTGTTGAA
>VGXD01000011.1 GCA_016873525.1 Nitrospira sp.
CAGGTCCGAAGCGGAGAAGGATCGGGAGATCCTGCTGGCCGAAGCCTACAAGACTTCCGAGGAACTGCGGGGCGAAGGCGATGCCAAGGCGTTCAAGATCTACGCCTCAGCCTACCGCCAGGACGCTCGCTTCTTCGAGTTCACCCGTTCGATGGAAGCCTACAAGAAGAGCTTCCAGGGCAACTCCACCATCATCATGAGCCCGGACTCGGAATTCTTCAAATACCTCAAGCAGCACTAACGCCCGTGACGCGTGATGGGTAACGCATGATGGGTTACGGCCCGGTCGCTGTGACTCATCACCCATCACGTTGCTAGGACAGCCCCGCGATCTCGCCCGTGCCCTGATCCAGATCCATCCGTTCGCCGGCCGGCTTGTTCGGAAGCCCGGGCATGAGTTGGATCCCGGAACAGACGGCGGTCAAAAACCCCGCGCCGGCCAGTATCCGCAATTCCTTGATCGGCAGGATAAAGCCGCTGGGCCGGCCTTTGAGCGCCGGGTCATGCGACAGCGAGAGGGGAGTCTTGGCCATACAGACGGGGAACCGCCCGAAGCCGAGCCGCGTGGCCTGTTCGATTTGGGCTTCTGCTTGCGCCTCATACCGAACTCCGGCCGCGCCGTAGATACGCGTGGCCACCGTTTCGATCTTCTGTTTGATCGGCGCCTCATCGGCATAGAGCGGGGCATAGGCCGCAGGGCGCTCGCAGGCCGCCAGGACTTCACGCGCCAGCTCCTCCGCTCCCTTGCCGCCATCGGCCCAGTGAGTCGAAACCGCCGCCCCCACCGCACCGGCCGAGACGGCCCAATCCTTGACGTACTGGAGTTCGCCGTGAGGGTCTCCGCTGAAGGCGTTGATCGCGACGACGGCGGGAATGCCGAAGGCCTTGACGTTGGCGATGTGTTGCTGGAGATTGGCCACGCCCTTCTCCAGCGCCGCGCGATTGGGGCCGGTCAGCCCGGACGGAAGCGGCGTCCCCGCCTTGACGACGCCTCCCCCTCCATGCAGCTTCAACGCCCGCAGGGTCGCCACGATGACCGCGGCACCGGGGCGAAGCCCCGATGTTCGGCACTTGATGTGAAAAAATTTCTCCGCCCCCAGGTCGCTGCCGAACCCGGCCTCCGTGACGACCACGTCCGCGCAACGAAGCGCGATGGCATCGGACAGGATCGAGCAATTGCCATGGGCGATGTTGCCGAAGGGGCCGGTATGGACAAACGCCGGCGTCCCCTCCAGGGTCTGCACGAGGTTGGGACAGAGGGCCTCGCGTAAGAGCACGGCCATGGCCCCCGCGCAGTTGAGATCCTCTGCGGTCACCGGCTTGCCCTCTTTGGTGAAACCCACGAGGATGCGGCCGAGGCGGCGGCGGAGATCCTGCCGATCCACAGCCAGGGCAAGGATCGCCATCACTTCGGACGCCTCGGTCAGCACGAACTCGCCGGACCGGCCGGCGCCTTCTTCGACCCCTCCAAGCCGCACTTGCCTGAGCGCCCGGTCGCTGACCCCCACCACCCTGGGCCAGGTGATCCGCGCCGGGTCCAGGTTCAAGACGTTGCCATGGTAGAGATGGTTGTCCAGAAAAGCAGCCAGCAGGTTGTGGGCTGCGGCCGCCGCATGGGCGTCCCCGGTCAGGTGCAGGTTAATGTCCTCCATCGGAAGGACCTGGGCCCGTCCGCCTCCGGTGCCTCCGCCCTTGATCCCAAAGACAGGCCCCAGCGACGGCTGGCGAAGGGTGACGGCCGCGCGGTGCCCCAATCGGCACAAGCCCATCGCCAGCCCGATCGACGTGGTGGTCTTGCCCTCCCCCAACGGAGTCGGATTGATGGCCGTCACCAGCACATACCGCCCCAGCGGACGATCCGCCAGTCGTTGGAGGGCGGACAGGGACACCTTGGCCTTCCATCGGCCATAGGCCATCAACTCCTCGCTCCGGAGGCCGAGGTCCTCACCAACGTCTACGATGGATCGAGGCGTCGCCGAGCGGGCAATGTCGAGGTCACTCACGGTCCCCCCTGGGTTTTCCCGTCTCTTTGAAGGCCAGGCAAGGGAGGCAGTATAGCACAAGGCCCCTCCGTCCAAGCCTCGGCTCGCCGACCGCAGAAAGCCGCGACGGGTTGGAGCGCAACCGAGGAACGGGGAGAAGACTGGTTCGGGAGCGTTGCGACAGGAGCAGGATGGGGGGAGAAGGCTAGTCCAGAATATACCGCTGCGGATTCACCGGACGACTTTTGACTTTCACAAGGTAATGCAGGTGCGGACCTGTGGAGAGGCCGGTGCTGCCCACCAGTCCGATCACATCGCCTCGCTTGATGTGTTGCCCAAGCTTCGCCAAAATTTTCGACATATGGCCGTACTGGGTCTCGATGCCGTAGCCGTGGTCGATGGTCACCATATTGCCCATCTTGTTATCAAACCCCGTGGCAATGACCTGTCCGCCGGCCGGAGCATAGACGGGCGCATTCGGCGCAGCCCCGATATCGAGGCCATCGTGAATCGCCGGTTGGCCGGTAAACGGCGACACCCGAGGGCCAAAGCCGGAGGTCACCCAGCCCTTCACCGGCCACACGGAGGGAGTGGACGCCCACCGAGTCGAGCGCTCCTTGGCGACTTCCGTCAACTCCTCCAGGGTCCGCTCTTGAAACACCGCTTCGTTCTGAAGCCACGTGATCTTCTGTTGGATGCGGGCGGCCAGGTCCTTCTCCCAGACCTTTTCTTCGTCGTCGGCGGGCGTCGCGTCAGTCTGCTGTGACACCCCCTCCGTCACGTTCGCATCGTCTCCCCCGACTCCATCAGCCACCGGGGTTTCCTCCCCCCCTTGACCATTGAGATAGTCTTCCGCCTTCAGCGGTTCGATCCCCAACATCACGCGCAGCTTTTCGTTGACTTCTTTCATCGCCAGGACACGGCGCTTGAGATCGTCGAGCGCGGTTGAGAACTCGTTCGTTTGCTCGCGCGCGCTGGCGAGTTCCTGGCGGATAGACTGCAACTCCCAGACCTTGCCGGTCTGGATCACATATTGAGAAAGAAGGAGCAATTCAGCCACGACTAAAAATGCCCCGACCATCAACGCCTTTCGGACAATGGCGCGAGGGAAGTTAAACCGCAAGGGCTTCGTCGTCGGGCCCCTGAAGATTACGATCGTGTAGGCGTTTTCCGGCTGATTCATCGTCGTCTGGTCCCACAACGGAGAGCACGGGGGCTTCTCCGTTCTTATCCATTGCTTACAAGGGTCCTAGTCTACTGAAACCTCCAGCCAGGGTCAAGAAATTTACGGTTTCACGAATTATTTCTTCGACTTACCCGTGACCGCACCAAGCCAACTCAGATAGTCGTCCGCTCCTTTGACAATCGGGATCGCAATGATTTCAGGCACGCTGTAACTGTGCAAGCTCTTCACCACTGTCGCCAAGTCCTCAAAGAGACCGGCCCGGGATTTCAGAATCATCAACGATTCCTGTTCCTCGGAAATCTTTCCTTCCCAGCTGAAAATCGACCTCACCCCTGGGAGTATGTTGGCACAGGCGGCTAAACCTTCCTCGACGACCCGACGACCGATCCGAGCCGCCTCCTCCTGGGAAGCCGCCGTCACAAATACTACGATCTCATCCGTTGCCTCGGCCACAGACTCACCCTCGATTGCAACTCACTCAGGTTCCGATCTGCAAGCGACTGTGAGTCTACTGAGCCTCTAGCCTATCTTCAACGGTTTTTATCGGTCTATCTCCGTTAAAAATTAAGCCCGTGAGTTCCGTGCCAATAAAGTGGCTGCGTTACAATCACTTACACGAATGTCCTGTCCGCACTTTTCGTAACTATCGCCACTCAGTACAAGTGAGCAATTTTCATGCCTTATGCTAATTGCTAAATTCAATGTCCTATAATCATTTCGAGCAGTTAAACGTGAAAAAGATAGTCTGATAGTGCCCATTGCTAGACAAACTGGCCCCATTGGCAGGCAATTTTGGACTAGACCATGTCAAAATTCTGCCTCGCTTGGCCGTACCCAAAGCGGCAATCGTGCGACCCGTTCCGCACCAACCGGACGAAAGAACCGGCCGGCATGGTTGAACAACCTGGGTAAGGCAAGGCGGCAGAGGTTAACGTCAGGGACCTTGCAATAGGAATCGCGGGAAGATTAGGATATGAACCTTACAAGTGGAGGAACGACCATGGGTCTTACGATCACCCCTCGCGAATTAAAGGACAGGCTGGATAAAGGCGACAAGGTGTTTTTGTTGGATGTCCGGGAGCCGTGGGAACATTCCATGGCCAAGATCGAAGGCTCGGTCTTGATCCCGCTCGGGACCATTCCGCAATCATTGGACCAATTGGACCGTGAGGCTGAAATTGTCGCCTACTGCCACCATGGGATGCGGAGCGCCGACGCAATGGGATTTCTGCTCCAGCAGGGATTCAAGAGCGTAAAAAACTTGGTGGGCGGCATCGATGCCTGGTCGATCCAAGTCGATCCAAGCGTTCCACGATACAGCTGACGAACACCGGCGCTGAGCCCTGCGGGAGCCGACCGGGTCAGCCTCCCCCCCGGAAGAACTCCACGGTTCGGCCCAGCCCCTCGCGAAGGGACACCCTCGGCTCCCACCCCAGTTCGCGTCGCAGCTTGCTGGAATCGATAACGCTCCGAAGCTGCTCGCCCTTCTTGGCAGGTCCATGCAGTTCCTTGGCGCCGGGGGTGGTCAAGTCGGCCATGACCCGAAAGAGTTCGTTGATCGACGTTTCTTGCCCGGTCCCGACGTTATAGATGTCTTGCACTTCCCTGCCCATCACCGCCAGATGCGCCTCGACGACATCGTCCACATAGACGAAGTCCCGCGTCTGGCGGCCATTGCCGTTAATGACGGGCTGTTCGCCGTTCAAGAGCTTCTGGGAGAAAATCGCCACGACGCCGGCCTCGCCTGAAGGGTCCTGGCGCGGCCCGTAGACGTTTGCAAAGCGGAGGCTCACGTATTGGATCCCGCTGACCCGTTGGTAATAGCCCAGGTAGTGCTCCCCGCTCAACTTGCTGATCCCGTAGGGCGAGGCGGGTCTGGTCGGATGGGATTCCGACGCAGGGAAAACCTCCTGCTCTCCGTAGATGGCCCCGCCGGAAGAGGCGAAGACCACCTTTCTCGTGCCGTGCCTGACGGCTTGTTCGAGCACGTTCAGCGTCCCCAGAATGTTCACCTGCGCGTCAAAGACCGGGTCCGCCACCGAACGCCGCACATCCATCTGGGCCGCCAGGTGCATCAACATGGCCGGGCGTTCTTTTCGAAAAACCCGCTCCAGACGAGGGTTCTGAATGTCCATCTTGTATAATTCGGCCGCGCGGTTGACCTGTTTGCGCTTGCCCGTGGAGAGGTTGTCCACCACCACTACCTCATGCCCCTCCTGCACCAGACGGTCAACCAGATGAGATCCGATGAATCCCGCACCGCCTGTTACGACGATCTTCATGCCTCCCCCTGTCTCATAGCCTCAACGCGCGACCGCTGATTCCCAGCGGCGCGACGCAACCCGACTAAAATTTCTCGATTGCCCTTCTGGCCGATCACCGGAGAGTCCAGCACGCCCAGCGTGGTCCATCCCAGGCCGGCGGCACAGGCCAGGATCTTCTCGGTCACCTCATGCCGCTGCCGGTCGTCCCGCACGATCCCGCCACGGCCCACTTGCCCCTTCCCCACTTCGAACTGAGGCTTCACCAATGCAATCACGGTCGCCGATTCGGCCAGGAAACGCGCCACGCAGGGCAGCACGAGGGTCAGCGAGATAAACGACACGTCGATCACGGCCAACTCGATCGGTTCGGGGACGGCCGACCGGTCGAGGTGCCGGATATTGCACCGTTCCAGCACCACCACGCGGGGGTCTTGGCGCAGCCGCCAATCCAGTTGCCCGTAGCCGACATCCACCGCATAGACCCGGCGCGCACCGCCCTGGAGGAGACAGTCCGTGAATCCGCCGGTCGAGGCGCCCACGTCCATCGCCACGAGCCCGCTCGGCACAATCCCGAAGGCCGCGAGCGCCGCGGCCAGCTTGCCCCCGCCACGGGACACGTAGGGAGTCTCACGGGTGGCGACGTCGATCCTGGCCTCCTCCGGCACCAGCTTGGCCTGTTTGTCCACCAAGACCCCGTCCACGGTGACGGCCCCGGCCAAAATTAATCGCGCGGCCTGTTCGCGGCTATCGACTAACCCGCGGGTCACCAAGACACGATCCAACCGTTCTCGAAGCGATGCCGTTTTTTTGGTCATGGAGAAACGAGAAGCATCCGAAGAGGCCGTCGAAGACGGTGGCGCAAGCTGAGGCGGCAAGTCAGCCGGCAGGGGAAGATTCATCGACCTCTTCGCCGTCGAACGTATAGGCGCGAAGCCGCTTCTTCCCGTCCTTGTCCTGAATGAGAATCTCGACTTTTCGTTCTGCGTCATCCAACATCTTCAGACAGGTCTTGGACAGCTTGATGCCTTCCTCGAAGATCTTCAGCGATTCATCGAGCGGAAGGTCTCCCTTTTCCAACTCCGACACGATCGTTTCGAGCCGGGTCAACGCGTCTTCAAACTTCAATGTCGCCAACGGAGCCTCCTGACCGGTCATGCACAGACTGGCGGTTATTATACCCCGGCGGTCCCCAGGGTCAAGCGCTTAGGACTTCGGCACAACTTGCCTGACCGAACAAATCAATTGCCCCTCGGCCAGCCGCGCCCGCACGGTCTCCCCCACGGACAGATCCCCCGCGCGTCTGACGACCGCCCCGTCCGAGACGGTTTGGATGATGCTGTAACCCCGCGCGAGAATCGCCAGAGGGCTCAGGCCGTCCAGGGCCTGAACCAGCGAGCGCACGATTTGGGATCGAAAGGCCAGGCCCGATCGCATCCCCTGCTCGACACGCTTGAGGAACTGCGGCACGAGGACCCTGGCGCCCCGGACCTGCGCCAGGGGGCTGGAGAGCCCCAGATCGTGCCGCCGCAGGGTGATCCGCTGGCGACAGGTCACCAAGGAGCTTTTACAAGACCAGGCCAGCCGGCCGGTCAACTCATCCAAGCGCTGCGCATGGCTCTGCAGCGGCAACGTCCGGAGGGACAGCAGCCCCTCCGCCGCCCCCAGCCGATGCCGGATATGGGTCACGCGCAGCTCCATCGCCCGGTGCTGGCGGCCCCGCAGATCCCGGAGACCTCGGACCAGCTCGTCCAGAACAGGGGCCACCGCTTCGGCAGCCGCCGAGGGCGTCGGCGCCCGGTAGTCCGCCGCAAAGTCGGCCAGCGTGTAGTCAATCTCGTGGCCCACGGCCGAGACCACGGGAACCGGCGAGGCCGCAATGGCCCGCACGACGATCTCCTCGTTGAAACACCAGAGGTCTTCCAACGAGCCGCCTCCTCGCCCCACGATCATCACATCGACCTTGCCGGATTGGCCGAGCGTGCGGACGGCCTCCGCGATCTGCTGCGCCGCGCCGTCTCCCTGGACCGGCACCGGACAGATCAAGATCGAGAGGGCCGGGCAGCGCCGCTTCAACACCACCAGCATATCGTGGAGCGCGGCGCCGGACGACGACGTCACAAGGCCGACCCGACGGGGCAGAAAGGGCAAGGGACGCTTGCGGGAAACGTCGAACAGGCCTTCGCGGGACAGCTTCTCCTTCAACTGTTCCAGCGCCAGCTGCAGCGCCCCGACGCCCTTCGGTTCCAGGTAGTCCAGGACGACCTGATACTCCCCGCGCGGCTCATACACCGTCACGCGCCCGCGCACAATAATCTGCAATCCTTCGCGAAGCGCGAACCGGATGCGCTGCGCGCCGGTCCTGAACAACACGGCCCGGATCTGGCTGTCCTGGTCCTTTAACGTGAAGTAGAGATGGCCGGAGGACGGCGTGCGGAGGTTGGAGACCTCGCCTTCGATCCAAAGGTCGGGAAACCCCTGTTCGAGCCGCTCCCGCACAAGGGCGGTCAGTTCACTGACCGTGAGGATTCGTTGCGGACGATCGCCCACACTCATGCAGGAATCCCCACGCAATACGACTCACCGGACCGGGATCACTCCGGAATCCGGATGCGCCGGATGCCGACGGCCTTCCCAAGCGTGCCGTCGAGTTCGATGAGCACCGCGTTCAAGATCGCCGGGCCAGGCGCCACTTCGAAGCGCCGCGGCATCTGCGTCAGAAATTTCTCGATGGCCAGTTCCTTCTTGATCCCGATCACGGAGATCACCGGCCCCGTCATGCCGATGTCCGTCTGATAGGCGGTGCCCTTGGGAAGAATCTGCTCGTCGGCCGTCGGCACGTGCGTATGGGTCCCGACGACCGCCGTGACCTCGCCGTCCAGAAAATGCCCCATCGCCATTTTCTCCGACGTCGCCTCCGCATGCATGTCCACGATGATGGCGCGCGTCTCCTGTTTCAGCTTGGCGACTTCACGGCGGGCCGCCTGGAAGGGGCACTCCAACATGGCCGGCATGTAGATCCTCCCCATGACCTGCAGGATTCCCAGCTTCTCGCCCCCGGACGTCTCCACCACGACGCTGCCGTTGCCCGGCGCGCCGCCGGGGTAGTTCGCCGGACGCAACAGCCTGGGCTCGTGCCGGATAAAATCGAGGATTTCCTTTTTATCCCAGGCATGGTTGCCGGTCGTGATGACCGCCAGGCCCATCTCGAACAGTTCGTGGGCCAGTTCCGGCGTGATCCCAAACCCGGCGGCCGCGTTTTCCCCGTTCCCGATCACGAGATCCACGGCATGCTCGGCCACCACTTTGTGCAGCGTCCGCGCGATCACCCGCCGGCCGGGCTCCCCGATGATGTCGCCGATGAAAAGAACTTTCATTTGCACCAAAGCCGTTACGCGTCGTATCGTCAAAAAGTCCGAAAGCCTTCCAGCCCCGATTTCGACTTTACAACTTTCGGACCGTACAACTCGCGGTTACTTCGCAAAATCCACAAACCGGCTTTCCCGGATCACCGTCACTTTGATCTGGCCGGGGTAGGTCAACTCGTCCTGGATTTTTTTGGCCAGTTCGCGAGAGATGTGGGAGGATTCCGCATCGCTGACCTCCTCCTGCCTGACGATCACCCGAATCTCGCGTCCCGCTTGGATCGCATAGGCCTTCTGCACGCCCTTGAACCCCACCGCCAAGGACTCCAGCTTTTCCAGCCGCTTGACGTAGGATTCCAGCGCCTCCCGTCTGGCGCCGGGCCTGGCCGCCGACAGGGCTTCCGCCGCCGCCACCAGCACCGTCTCCGGACAGATCGGCTCCACCTGCTCGTGATGGGCGGCAATCGCGTTGACCACTTTCGCCGACTCCCCGTAGCGCTTGGCGATCTCGGCCCCCAGCATGGCGTGCGGCCCTTCTTCCTCGTGGCTCACCGCCTTGCCGATGTCATGGAGCAGAGCGCCGCGCTTGGCCAGCTTGACGTCCAACCCCAATTCCGACGCCATGATGCCGCAGATGTAGGCAGCCTCCCTGGCGTGGTACAAATTGTTTTGTCCGTAACTGGTCCGGTATTTCAGCCGACCCAGGACCTTGACCAACTCGGGGTTGAAATCCGACAGCCCCACCTCAAAGATGATCTTTTCGGCTTCCTCGATCATCAGCTTGTCCAGATCCGTCTTGACCTTATCGACGATCTCCTCGATCCGCGTGGGATGGATGCGGCCGTCCTGCATCAACCGCTCCAGGGAAATCTTGGCGATTTCCCGGCGCAGCGGGTCGAAGCCGGAGATAATGACCGCTTCCGGCGTTTCATCGATGATCAGATCGATGCCCGTGGCCGCCTCGATCGCGCGGATGTTGCGCCCCTCGCGCCCGATGATGCGCCCCTTCATGCTGTCGTTGGGAATCTGCACCACCGAGATCGTGGCCTCCGACACATAATCCCTGGTCACCCGTTGGATGGACCGCGCGATGATTTCCCGCGCCTCGCGCTCGGCGTTTTCTTTCGCCTCGTCGAGAATGCGCTTGGCAAGCCCGGCCGCATCCAGCCTCGCCTCGCTCTCGATTTCGCTCAGGAGGTGCCGCTTCGCCTCCTCGACCGTCATCCCGGCCACCCGCTCCAGCGCCTGCCGATGCTCCTTGACGGCTTGATCGCAGGCCGCCTCCTTCGCCGCAATGGCCTCCTCGCGCCGGGCCAGCGCTTGCTCGCGCTTCTGCGTCTCGCCCTCGCGTTTTTCGACGGCGCTCACCTTCCGGTCCAGGTTTTCTTCCCGCTGGAGCAACCGCCGCTCCAGCGACGCCATCTCCGAGCGTTTTTCCTTCTGTTCCTTGTCCAGATCGGCTTTCGCCTGAAACAATAAGTCCTTCGCCTCTAACTTGGCTTCCTTGAGCAAATTCTCCGCTTCCCGTTCAGAATTCTGAACGATCTGACGGACCTGTTCATCGGCCTGGATGCGGCTGGCCGTCAGGGCCCTTCGACGGAGCGCCGCAGCCACGCCGACTCCGGCCAGCGCGCCCAGCAGTCCCACGATCACGTATACGGCGATGGTCGTCACAATGGCCTCCACCCACTGTTAGCTTTAAAGTTGAACGGCTGCACGAGACCTCGGTCGTACTCGGTTGCGTTGACAACGAACCGGGGCACCCTCAGCAGCAAGGCGACGGGAGAAGACACCGATGCGGAGAGAGCCGAACATCCGGAGGGGGCGGCAGAAACAAGCAGCGCGGCGGAAAGCCGGGAGGACTAGACCGAACGAGAAGTGAACGAAACCGACGGAGTAAGCAGCGGCCGGCCCTTGGCAGGAGAAACACCCGGAATCAGCCGGACCATGCCCCGCAGCCTCACGGGCGCATCACCCGGCCCCCCGCTCCCCCAACCCAATACCCTGGCCAGCCTATCGCCGGAAAAGGCCGAATTTCCGCGGCCATTTGCCGCCAAGACCACAGCCCTCTCCCCTATCCCCACTCCGAACAATCTCAGCCACCCGATGATGAGAAACAGCATGTACATCGCGTTCAGTCGCACTGGAAAGTCTCAGTCTGTCCCGTCGCTTCTTGCCTTGTCGTCACCCAAGCGCGCTCACCCGCATTACACCTTGCTCGGGCACCCTTTCTTCAGTTGTGCACACCCTATCAAATAGCCCCCGGCATTGCAAGCGCCGGGCCCCTTCTCGCCCCCCGTCCTCACCGGTTCCGCGCCGGCTGCAAATGCTCGTCGATCGACTCCATGAGGCAGAGCGCCCGCCGCTCGACGTCGGCCTCGCCCTGCTCGCAGCGTTGTTCCGTCTGGAAGAGCTGATGCGCGATGTTAATGGCCGCCAGCACCGCCACCTTGGTCGGGGTGGCGGTTTTCATCCCCCCGGCCAACTGCTGCATTTGCGCATCCACGTACGCGGCGACCCGCTTGACGTAGGCGTCGTCCGTGTCGCCTTTGATCGTATACCGCTGGCCGAAAATGTCCACCTCGATGGTCTTAGTCAAGCGCCACCTCCTTAGATTCCTCGATGCACTCGATAACATCCAGTTCGCCCAAGACCTTTTCAATCCGTGCCTTGATGCCGGCCCGCTCGTCTTCCCATCGCCGCTCCGACTCGCGCTGCTGCAACAGACGCTCGCGCGCCGCCCGCAACTCCCCCTCCAGCGCGGCGTTGGCGCGTTTCAGCGTTTGGATCATCTCGACCAAGCCCCGCACCCGGGCTTCCAGCGCCGCCATCCTATCCAATGCCATCCGTCCTCTCCCCGGCACGCCATCAGCTCTTCGCCGGAGGCGCGCCGCTGAACGCTGATCGCTGACTGCTTCTTATAGGTGCTTCAGCAGACCTTGTCAAGAAACCGGACCTCGCAGCCTCCGCCGCTGAGGCGGCGATATTCACGATAGCTGCGGAGGACGCGCTTCACATATTGGCGCGTTTCCTGATAGGGGATCATCTCGACGAATTCATCCGGCTCTCGATGCCCGTTTTTGGCAATCCACGTCGCGACGATTTGCGGGCCCGCATTGTAGGCCGCGACGGCCTGCACGGGGTTCCCGGCAAACTGTTGCAGCAACTGCTCCATGTACCGGGCCCCCACCCGAATGTTCGTCTCCTGATCGAAGAGATCGCCCCGTCCGATGTCGGGGAGCCCCTGCTTCTTCGCCACCGCCTGGGCGGTGGCCGGCATCACCTGCATGAGCCCGATCGCCCCGACTCGCGAGACCGCCCGCGTATCGTACTGGCTTTCTTCACGGATGATCGCCGCCACGAGGAACGGGTCCACGGCGGGGCCGGCATGGGCCCGGATTGTCGGCAGATAGGCGGTCGGGTAGGCCACCTGCCAGAGCGCCGGCGGGACCGTGTCGCCGCCCCGTTCGAGTCCCTCGCGAAAATGCAGGCGGGCCAAGCGGAGGGCATGATGATAGGCGCCGGCCTCGCTGAGAAGCATCGACAGTTCCATCAGCGCCGGACGGTCCCGCACGGAGCGCTCGATCAACGACGCCACTTCCCTGGCCGCGTCCTGATCCATGCCGACAAGCTTCAGCTCCGACGCCCGTAAGTAGTGCGCGTCCTGCCGCACAGCCACCCGCCCCTCGGCCGGCGCCGCCAGGGCGGCTCCGGCGGCCGAAACCTGCGCCACGCCGGGCAGCTCGGTTCGGAAGTGCGCCAACTGACAATAGTAGGTCAGGGCATATTGCCGGCACAGCTTGAGATAGAGATCGGCGGCCCGGCGGTCCTTTTGACGCTCCGCAGCCCTGGCCGTCCAGTAGAGAGCTTGGGCCGCATAGGGGCCGTCTTCCCTGCCCTTGACCAGCTCTTGCAAGGTCTCACGCGCCTCGGCGAAATGCCCGGCCCGATAGTGCACCCAGCCGATGCGCCACAGCGCATCGGCCTGCTGGGTCGTCCCCTCGCCGGCCTGGGCCGCCTGCCGGTATTTGGCCAGCGCTTGGTCGGACCGGCCCTGGTCTTCCAACCATGTGCCCATGAGCATCTGGATCGTGGCTTTCTGCTCGTCGGAAAGGGCCAGCCGCGAGAAGGACCGAGCCAGGGCCAGCAGCTTGTCGCCTTCTCCTTGCCGGAGATAGACCCTGGCCAGCCAGACGGCGGCGTCATCGGACTCCGCCACGCGGTCCGCCACCAATTCGAGAAACACCTGTCGAGCCTGGTCGTATCGCTTGAGCCTGACCAGCGCCGTGCCCAGCTTCAGCCTCGCCTCCCCGCGTTTGGGATGGCCGGGAGCCGAGGCCAAAAACTTCTGGAGGTCGGCCACCGCCTCCTCGTGCAACGAGAGGTTCAAGAAGGCCAAGGCCCGTCCGTACTGCTCCTCCGGCGTCGGGCGCCAGGGCTCTCCGCCCAAGCTCCGGGTCAGACGGATCACGGCCTCGCCGGCCTCGGGCGTCTGAGGATAGTGAGTCCAGATTTGTTTGAGCGTCGCCTGCGCGTCAGCCACGCGGTTCTCGCGCGACTGACAGTCCGCCAGGTTCAACAGGGCGGACGGCGCGGCAGGGTCCTGCGGACCGAGCGAGACCGCGCGCTCCAGGAGCGCCATCGCCTTCCCGCACTGATCGGCTCTGTACCAGGCTTCGCCGCCCCGGAAGCCCACGCGATTGGCAAGCAGCGTATCCGGCACGGCGTCGAGAATATATTCCATCTGGACGGCGGCCCGGGCCGCATCGCCCATCGTGAGCAGCGCCTCCGCGATCCAGAACCGGATGTAGTCTTCCAGGAGAGGAATGTCGCGCTGCGCGGCCCTGAGGTAAAAGACGGCGTCGCCCGGATCGCGCTCGACCAGCAGCAACCCCAGCAACAGCCCGGCCCGCTTGGCCCAGATAGAGCCCGGATCGTGCTGTTGAATCGCCATCAATCGCTCGACTGCGCCGTGAACCCGCTCTTCACGAGCCGACCCGGTCCCAGGTTGAGTCGCCTGGTTGAGCGCCGCCCGATAGCACTCTTCCGCCGACTCACAAACGAGGTCGGGTTGATCCTGCGGCGTAGGGGCTGCGTAGGGAACACCGGACAGCACGAAGCAGGACGACAGGAAAACGAGCGGGGCCGTGACGTGCCGACGAACCCACATGGCAGGCCAACATCCGGGTTTGACGTGGGCAACAAGTCTCATTACAGTGTTCGCATTATACCACGCCCTGCCGCGCCGAACGCCTTGTCATGCGATTTCGCGCTGTGTTAGGCTCTTTCCATGCCCGCCGCAAACGACATGCGCCCCGCGCCGACCGCAGGATCGACCAATCTCCTCGCCCTCGATGCGGCATCCGCCGAACGGTTTGCCCTGGGGCTGGGCTGGCCCCGTTACCGGACCACCCAGATTCTCCGCTGGCTGTACCAACAGCGGGGCCGCGACCTCGACCAGATGACGAACCTCTCGAAGGCCGAGCGAGCGGACCTCGCGGCCGTGGCCCACGTCGGACGATCCCAAGACAGCCGGATCCTCCGCTCTGAAGACGGCACCAGAAAATTCCTGATCCGCCTCGACGACGGCCTCGCGGTGGAAAGCGTCCTCATCCCCGAAGGCCGTCGCCTCACGCTCTGCCTCTCCACGCAGGTCGGCTGCACCCTCGACTGCGACTTCTGCCTGACCGGCAAGATGGGACTCAAACGCAACCTCAAGGCCCATGAAATCGTGGACCAGGTCCTGACGGTCCTCGACCGGCTCGATCGCGACGAACACCTGACCAGCCTCGTCCTGATGGGCATGGGAGAACCCCTCGCGAACCTGGACGCCGTCTCGGACGCCATCGCCAGGCTGACCAATGAAGACTGGGGTCTGGGCATTCCGGGGCGACGCATCACCCTCTCGACCGCCGGGCTGGCGTCCCGCTTGCCGGATGTCGCCGCCCTCGGAGTCAACCTGGCCATCTCCCTGAACGCCGCGACCAACGCACAGCGGGACCGGCTCATGCCGGCCGTAAACCGGCTGCATCCCCTGGACGCCTTGCTGGCTGCCTGCCGGGCCTATCCGCTCCCGCCGCGACGGCGGCTGACGTTCGAATATGTCCTCCTGGCCGGCGTGAACGATGCCGACCAGGACGCCAAACGGTTGGCCAAGCTGCTGCGCGGGCTGCGCTGCAAGGTGAACCTTATCCCCTTCAATGAATTTCCCGGCAGCCCCTATCGACGGCCCGACGATGCCACGGTCCTGCGCTTTCAAGCCCACCTCAAGCAGGCCGGAGTGGACACCTTCGTCCGCAAGAGCAAGGGGCGCGACGTGCTGGGAGCCTGCGGCCAACTCGGCGGGGAGCGCGGCCAGGCGCCGGTCGTCTTGACACCGGTGGGAGTCGGTTGTTAGCATGCGCCCCGCTCGCGGAGAATCCAGGTCCATGCACGCATGCTTCATCGCCCGTCTCGCCGTCCTCGTCCTGCTCATCGTCCTCGGCCCCGGCCGCGCTTCCGCCCTGGCAACGGAGACCAAGGAAGTCCTCCTCGACAACGGGATGAAGGTCCTGCTGGTCAAAGCGCCGAAGGCGCCGGTCGTGACCGTCCAAATCTGGTACCGGGTCGGCTCGCGCAACGAGGTGATGGGACGGGCCGGGCTCTCCCACATGCTCGAACACATGATGTTCAAGGGCACGCCGAAACATCCCAAGGGCGCCTTCTCGCGCACGATCCGCAAAAACGGCGGCAACGACAACGCCTTCACCAGTCAGGACTACACCGCCTACTTTGAAAACCTGGCGGCCGATCGCGTGGAGCTGGCCTTGGAGCTGGAAGCCGACCGCCTCCGCGGCCTGCTCTTGGACGAGAAGGAGTTCCAGCTCGAACGCGACGTGGTCAAGGAGGAGCGCCGGATGCGCACGGAGGACGACCCGCAGTCCTTCCTGGCCGAGTCCCTCTTTGCCCAAGCCTTTCTGATGCATCCCTACCATTGGCCCATCATCGGCTGGTTCCCCGACTTGGACGCCATGACCCGCGAAGACCTCAAGCGCCACTACGACGCCTACTACGTGCCGAACAACGCCACCTTGATCGTGGCGGGGGACATCAAGGCCGACGCGCTGCTCCCGACGATCACGCGCCTCTTCGCCTCCATCCCCCCCAGACCGCTGCCCTCGCAACACGTCGTGGCCGAACCGGAGCAGCGGGGGGAGCGGCGGATCGTCGTGAAACGGGACGCGCAACTGCCTTTCGTCATGGCGGGCTACCGCGTGCCGAACTTTACCGACGCGGACTCCTACCCCCTCACGATATTGGAATCGATCCTGTCGCAGGGGAAAAGCGCCCGGCTCTATCGCAGCTTGGTCTACGAGCAGAAAAAAGCCCTGGCGGTGGGAGCCGAGTACAGCCTTCTGCAAGCCGATCCGGAACTTTTCTACTTTTTTGCGGTCGTGGCGCCGGGGCAAAAGGTCGAGGAAGTCGAGCAGACCCTCTACCGCGAAATCGAATTGTTGCAGACCGCGCCACCGACAGCCCTGGAACTGCAACGCGCCAAAAACCAAATCGAAGCCTCTTATGTGTTCGGCCAGGATTCGAACTTCCGCCAAGCCATGTTGCTGGGCCAGGCCGAGACGGTCGGCGCCGGATGGCGTCACGTGGGTCAGTTCCTCGAACGCCTCCACCAGGTGACGGCGGAGGATGTCCAGCGGGTGGCACAGCGCTACTTCGTCCCGGATGCGCGCACGGTCGGCATCCTCATCCCAACCCCGTCGCCCCAACAGTCGGCCTCAGCCGGCGAGGTTCCGTAATGCCGACCCTGCGGCTCGCAACCATCCTTCTGCTCCTCGGCCTCGTGGCGCCTGCCGGAACCCTGCAGGCCGCGGAGATCAAGCCGATCCGCTTCGTCACGCCCAACGGCATGACCGTCCTCGTGCTGGAGCAACACTTCCTGCCGATCGTCCAGTTCCACGCCCTGCTCAAAGTCGGCTCGGCCCAGGATCCCCCAGGGAAGGCCGGCTTGGCCAACCTCGTAGCCAGCCTGCTGGACGAGGGCACCACGACCCGCACGGCCAACCAGATCGCCGAGCAGATCGACTTTGTGGGAGGCGCGCTGGCCGCCAAGGCGGGAGAAGACTTCACGACGGTGTCGGCCCGCGTCCTCAAGAAGGACCGGGAGTTGGGCGCAACCCTCCTGGCGGACATCCTGCTCCATCCGATCTTCCCGGAACAAGAACTGGCACGGGTCAGAAACCAACTCCTGGGAGAAATTCAGAGCGAGCAAGACGCGCCGGACCTGATGGCGGGCAAGACCTTCAAGCAGCTCGTCTTCGACGGCCACCCCTATCGCTGGCCGGTCAACGGCACCGAGACAAGCCTGCCGACGATCACCAGGGCCGACCTGGAGCAATTTTATGCCCGCGAGTACCGGCCCAACCAGACCATCCTGGCCATCGTGGGGGACATCACCCTCGAAGAAGCCAAAACCCTGGTCGCGGCGCAGTTCAGCGCCTGGAAAACGGGGCCCCAGTCGGCGCGCACGGCGGGAGCGCCCAAACTGATCGACAAGCCGACCGTCAAGCTGATCGACAAGGACCTCTCGCAAGCCACCATCATGTTGGGGCACCTGGGGATCAGCCGCACGAACCCGGACTTCTATGCCGTGACGGTCATGAACTACATCCTGGGCGCCGGCGGTTTCTCTTCCCGGCTCATGGACTCGATCCGCGACAACCAGGGCCTGGCCTACGGCGTGGGCAGCGCCT
>VGXD01000012.1 GCA_016873525.1 Nitrospira sp.
GCGGTATTGCTTGGCCTGGCGTTCCCGCTCCGCCTGCATCCGCGCGAAGACCGCCTTCTCGTTCTGTTCCGGCAAGTCCGCCCGCTTGATGCGCACGTCCTGGATTTCGATGCCGTAGGCCGCGGCCTTTTCGTTCGCGCGCTGGGTCACGACGGCCATGACCTCGGACCTGGTCTTGGACACGATGTCCGAGAGGTCGTGGCGTCCCACTTCCACCCGCAGCTCGGAATAAATGATGTCGTCCAGCCGGCGCAGCGCCCCTCGCTGGGTCTGGAAGGCCTGGTAGACCTTCAAGGGGTCGGCGATGCGCCACTTGGCGAAGTTGTCGATCAGGAGCGTTTTCTTATCCTGCGTGATGACTTCCTGGGCGGAGGAATCGTAGTCCAGCAGGCGCTTGTCGAAGTAGGTGACTTCTTCGATGAAGGGCACCTTGACCTTGAGGCCGGGCTCGGTGATGTTGCGCTGCGGCTTGCCGAGCTGGACCACGATGGCGGTCTGGGTGATGTCCACGATGAAGAGGGGCGAGGCGCCGAGCACGAACAGCAGCACGACGACGCCGATCAATCCGATGAGGAGATTCTGTTTGCTCATGGCTGGGCCTTCTTTTCCTCGGCCGGGGCCGATGCCTTGGGCGTTTTCTGGAGCCGGTCGAGCGGGAGATAGGGGAGCAGGCGCTCTCCGGCCTTGCCGTCGAGGATGACCTTGTCGACGCCCGCCATCACCTCTTCCATCGTTTCGATATAGATGCGCTTGCTGATGATGTCTTTGGCCTGGTTGTATTCCTTGAGTGTCTTGGTGAAGCGGCTGGCTTCCCCCTCGGCCCTGGTCACGCGCGCTTGGCTGTAGCCCTTGGCCTGGTTGACGATTTGGGCCGCTTCGCCCTTGGCCTTGGGGATGATGTCGTTGCGGTAGCCTTGGGACTGGTTGATCAGCTTCTCCCGGTCTTCCTTCGCGCTGGCCACGTCCTTGAAGGCCGCCACCACCGCCTCCGGCGGATCCACGTCCTGCAACTGGACCGCGGCAATCTGCACCCCGGCCTGGTACTGATCCAGGATGCCCTGGAGCAAGACCTGCGTGTCCTGCTGGATCTGCGCCTTGCCGGCGGTCAGGGCTTCGTCGATCTTGCTTTTGCCGACCACCTCGCGCATGGAGGCTTCCGCCGCCTTCTGAATGGTTTCGTCGATCTCGTCCACCCGGAAGAGGTAGTCCTTGGCATTTTTGATCTTGTACTGGACGATGAACTCCACGCCCAGGATATTCTCGTCGCCGGTCAGCATCAGGGCTTCTTTCGGCAGCATCTGCTGGCGGCCTTGGCGGTCCGTGCGGAATCCGATTTCCAGCCGGTGCAGTTTTTCAACCTTGGGCCGCTCGACGGTCTCGACGAAGGGGATTTTCATGTGGGGGCCTGGCCCGGCGTTCCGCACCACGTCGCCGAACCGCTTGACCACGCCCTCTTCATCCGGCGCGACGATGAAGGTGCCCTGCCATACCAGCACGACGGCCGCCACGATCAGGGCGATGGAGCGGAAGCCCTTGATCGGCTGCAACTGGCTGAGCTGCGTTTTGGCTTGTTTGAGGACATCGTCAATGGGGTCGGATTTTTTCCCCCAAGGGTCATTCGGGTCCCAGACCATCAGGCACTCCTCTCGTGGATCAGTCGATCCGACACAATAACCGTCACAACGACAGCCACCATAACAGACTTGACGGAGGGGGGCAACTAGACAAAGGGTGAACGAGGAAGGAGGAACGATGGAGGATGAACAGGGAGAGGGGAAGGGGGCCGTTGCCTCCGTGGTAGCCTCGTCAAGCCGGTCAGGCTGGGCTTTTCTTCACGGTGGATTGCATGAGGCCGTCGGCTTGCGGCGGAGAGAAGCCGAGGAAGCCTTCATGCCGTTCGGCCAGTTCCAGGACGGAGAAGGCCTGCCTCTGCAGCTCTTCCGGCACCGTGAAGATTTGCCGCAAGGGGCCGCCTTTCTTTCCCACGACGGTCCCGGCGAAGCGGATGCCGGCGGCGCTCAGACGTGTCATGGCCAAGTCGATGTTCTCGACCTTGACGGCAATGTGGTGGAGCGTGCGATCCCCGAAGGCGGCGACCCAGCCGGGAATGATGCTGGTCTTGCCCCGCTCGTCCGGATAGGCCTGATCGATGAAGAGAGCGGGATAGCCGGGTTTGCGATAGACCTTGGCGAACCAGTCGGCATAGGAGAGGGTTTCGGAGTAGTCATAGCCCAGGGCCAGAAACTCTTCTGCGCGGCGGTCGATGTCGTCGGTCCGAAAGGTGACGTGGTCGGCCAGGGGCCAGAAGCCGACGCCGACCTTGTCCAGGGCTTGTTTCAGCATCCTGGCCGCGGTGTTGCGCGAGACGAAATCCGCTACATAGTCGGCCAGGAGATCGTCGAGACGGCGTGGGGATGGCATGAGACCCCTCCTTCTCCGGAAGCATTCAGACGTTAGTTGTCAGCCTAGCCTGAATAAGAACCGATTACAAGCAGGGGCTGACGGAGGGCGGGGATCGGTGTGGCATCCCCGGTCGCTTCCGCGCCTCTCGCGTCACCCCTTCCACGGCAGTCCGGAGCGGAAACCTTCTGGAATTCCCGCGGCCACGGCTCTGCCGTGGTGCCTTGGTCAGTTCCAGCTTTCCATCTCCGGCTGCCGGGCGGGTCCCCGCCGCTCCGGCGGACGTTCGCTCCGAGCATGCCACACCTCTTATTGACCTTCCAGCCGAGGGAAAAAAGTGGAACGGCGACGAGTCGCTTAGAGACCTGTCGCCTTCCGTCGCGGTGACGCCCCGCGCCTCAATTGGGAATTTCAGATTTGTGTGGTTGCAATGCCTTGTTTTGGCCCCTTAGTCGGCGGACTGTCTAATATGCCAGAGGCGGCCATGCTCTATTTCTAGGAGCCCCATGTGCCCGTGAGGATCGCAAAAGGAGACGAGTCTGCGCTTCGTTTCAGGATGCCGGAGAAACCTCTGGTAATACGCTTGTAGCATCACCGCGTTCTCTGATGCGCCATAAGGATCGAGGTCAGCAAGAGGTTCATGCTTTGTGGCCACAAGCGGAGATGAATTAGTCAACCTATGCCCACCATACGGATCAGTCTGCATTCTTAAGCCATTTGGATCAAGATGTTTCCAAATCTTTTGGCCGTGCAAGTCAAAGAATCGGCGAAGGTCTCCGGCCAATATCCCGGCCAATCTCGCAACTCCATACAGCGTACCTGTAACTTGCCCTGCGAATCGGACAACCTTGTCTGCTTCTGTTAGGCGCGGGTTGGTCTTGCATTTCTCAATATGTTTTTCGACCGAGCGTTTGATTTGATCAAGGTCGTTGCGTCGATCCCAGTAGAGCTTTGTGGTGTAACCATTAACCAAGGTATGGCAAGAGATGGACAACATGGCAAAACCTAAAAACAGATCCATCGACAGTGGCACTTCATTTGGGGAATTGTCTTTACCCAGCATAACTCTTCCATAACGGGTTGCCGCCTCGTTAAAACGAGCGATTCGTTGTGTCATTCCAGACTCTGAAGAGTAAAAGCCGTAGATATGTACGCCATCCGTCCGAAGCGTCCGGATAAATTGTTCCCTTGCTTGCGAGTTGTTCTGCACATGCTTGTACTTGAAATCATGGTTGCCTGTCAGTTTGGCGATCTCCTTGGCCGTCTTGGCAAGCAGATTCGTCTTGTTCTCTTGGAACAAGATAGCCCCGATACCAAAACCTTTGCTGTTACTCATTTCTCGAGTACCAGTCTCGTCGATCACCCCAATCAATTTGTTCATCGACACAATGGACCCTATCTTTCAGTCTCGATAGACTCTGTGGTCATGGTGCATCAATGGTCAAGTGTACGATTCTCAGTCCGCTACGGCAATGCCTGATGCAAGAGTGTCAAGCCAAGCAAGTTTCCAATGTCCCACCCTCAAGTGATGTGCAAACATTTAGCAAGACATTGAACGTGGCGAAGCGTGAAGGCGACGGGCTTGGGAAGCGGCCTGTCGCCTTTCTATTTTTATCTTGTCGGCGGCTGGAAGGGATGAACTCGGAGGCGTTCGGCATGGCGGGGCAGGGACATTGAGAGCGAAGCCAGTGCCGGGCGCCGGACTCTTCTATTCCTATGAGGCGACCGGGTATCAGTGCGGCAGAGATGGCAAGAAGAGATCGACGCATCATGCCGACGCCGGAGCAGTTCGCCCTTCGTCAGCCGTCATTTGGGAGATGCAGAGAGCGACAGGGTATGCCACACCGAGCTCTGCGCCTAGTCAGCCGATGAATTCCTGGTCTCTCAGCATTCAGTCAGGAGCAGAGTTATTTCGCGTACGGTCAGGTGACCGACCCGCCGCAGGAGGAGCCGGAGCCTGCCGTGCAGCCGTAGCAGTGGTTGCCGGTGACGATTCTGCGGCGGCGCAATTGAGCCAGGTCGAAGTCGCGGATGTGTTGCGGCGCGCCGTGGCCGACCGGCAGGCTCAGCATCTGGTTGAAGTCGCAATCGTAGAGGGTTCCGTCCCAGCCCACCGAGAGGGTCTGGCGACACATGACCGAGGCCGCCGCCGCCGGATTGAAGGCATTGGCCAGCCGTTCCATGTAGCTCTCGTAGTTGCCGCTCTCGATGAGGAATTCCAAAAACCGGCTGATCGGCATGTTGGTGATCGTGTAGAGATGGTTAAAGACCACGCCGTGCAGCCGCTTGAGTTCGCGTCTGAACTGGGCCTCGATCGCTTCCTGCTTGGGCGGGAGGAAGGCCCCGACCGGGTTATAGACCAGGTTGAGCGTCAGCCCGCTGCCCTCCTTGCCGTAGCCCAGTTGGTTGAGGCGCTGCAGGGCCTGGATGGATTTCTCGAAGACGCCGTCGCCTCGCTGCGCGTCGGTCTGGGAAGGACGGTAGGAGGGGAGGGAAGCGACGATCTCGACCTGGCGCGTGGCTAGAAACTCGGCCAGGTCTGCCTGCGAGGGCACCAGCAGCACGGTCAGGTTGCAGCGGTCCATCACGTGGCGGCCCAAGCTCTTGGCCTCCCCGACGAGCCGGCGGAAGTGCGGATTGAGTTCCGGCGCGCCGCCGGTGATGTCCAGGGTCGGAATGTCGGTCTGAGCCAGGGCCTTGAGGCAGAGATCGGCCACCTCGCGCGACATGATTTCTTCCCGGTCCGGCCCGGCGTCCACGTGGCAATGGCGGCAGGTCTGGTTGCAGAGCTTGCCGACGTTGACTTGCAGCACGGCGATGCCGGTGGCCTCGAGAGGCGGGAGCTTGGCCGAAGCCAGGGTGGATTCAAAGGCGGAACAGGAGGTCGCGCCGGCCAGGATGCGCCGTTGCTCGTCGGCCGAAGCCAGGGGATTATGGCGAGCCAGCAAGCTCAATCCCATACGATCACCAATGGCTCTCAGCAGTCATCTCTCAGCTAAAGGCTGAAAGCTGACGGCTGACAGCGCAAGAATCAACAACAGCTTCCGCTGGGGCTGCAGGAGACTTTCGTGCCGGCCACCGGGGCCGAGGCGCGGTTGATCGCGGCGAAGTGCGGGCGGTAGGCCTCCGAGCCCAACACCGCGAGGGTTTTTGAACAGACCTCAAGCGGCAGGCCTCGCTGGTAGCGGTGCCCGTCATCGTCGCAGACTTCCCGGAAGGGGCCGGTGAAGATCGCGTAGTCCCCTTTCCAGACGCAGGAGGTCGGCTCCGGCAGGATAGCCAGGGTGCGCGGATCGGAGGGGGCCAGCGAGACCGGCTCCTCGGTCACAAGAAACAGGCCGGCAAAGGGCGCGGAGGCGAGCAACTGGGCCGTGCGGTCATTGACCGGGACCGGGGTTCCGCGCTGGTAGAGCAACCCCTGTTCATCCACGGCGCGGCTGAAGGGCCCGCGCAACGTGGCGTGCCGCACCTTGTTCGCTGCCGTCGCCTGGGGGAGTTTGTAGCCGGTCAGCGTGAGCGACAGGAAATGAATGCCGTCGATGACCTGCCAGGGCGTGAACTTGATCTGGTGAACGCCCTGGAATCCGGCCTGGACCAGGCCGCCGAAATAGTCGCCGGCCGGGAGAGCGCCGGAGAGGCAGTCGCCCCATTTCTCCGTGTCGTGGATCAGGTAGTTGGGCACTGGCTGGTCCGCCACGATGTCCGAGATCGTAAAGCGCCCGCCGGGCTTGAGCACCCGGTACATCTCGCGGAAGACCTTCTGCTTGTCCGGCGCCAGGTTGATCACGCAGTTGGAGATGATGAGGTCGATGCTGTCGTCCTCCGCCGGCATGGATTCCGCCTGCCCCTTGCGAAACTCCACGTTGGGGGCCGCATAGCCGAGGTTGGCTGCGACGATCGGGGCGTTGCGGCGGGCAATCTCCAGCATCGTCTCGGTCATGTCCAGACCGATCACGCGGCCGGTCGGTCCGACGCGGCGGGAGGCTTCGAAGCAGTCGATCCCTCCGCCTGAGCCGATGTCCAGCACGGTCTCGCCCGGCTTGACCGTATCGAGCCCGGCCGGTGTGCCGCAGCCGTAAGAAATCCTCAGGACCTCTTCGGGGATGAAGGATTTCAAATCCTCGAAGTTGTAGCCGGTCGGGCAACACATCTGCTCGCCGGTGGCGGCGGCCCTGGCATAGCGCTCGCTGACTTGCTTGGTAATCGTCTCGTTGGACATGGTTCCCTCGTGATCGGATGAATGTCTTGCGCGGCCGTCGTTCATATAACCAGGTCCCCCCTGCCTCGTCAACTCTGGCAGGGGGGTGGTTAGGGAAAGAGGCGCGGCTGGGGTTCAGTGCCGTCAGGGGCAGAGCTGCCAGGGGCAGGATAGGTAAGGAGCCCCTCGTCCAGCTTGGCAAAGGCCGTCAGCTGGTGCGGGTCCGCCGGTGCAGAAGAGAGAATATGCCGGACCGTCCAGCTCCGGCTGACCAGCGCGTCCGAACTCGTTTCTCGCATCTCGTCGTTCGTGCCGGCCGCAAGCGGGAAGCGTAATAAAGAGTTTTCAGTATGCAGTGCGCAAGTCGTCAGTTTCGAGCACTGAATACGGTCAACTGGCAACTCTTCGCGAGCGACGAGATACGCTTCACGAGATACGCTCTTGCCGCTTATAAATCATCCTCTTTGAGGCACCGTCCCAGCCCCTGTTGTTCGGCGAAAAAATAGGCATAGTGCATGGCCGCGAGGTTGGCGACTCGCGCTTCCGCTTCTTCACGGCTATCCGTATAGATAATCTGGATGCCGTATCTGGCCGTGACGGAGTCCAGGAAGTCGATCAATCCATTTTTGTGATATTGGCCCAAGAGCCCGCCGGATTTGCTGTCCTGGATCGAGCCTTCGATCACCAGGAACCGATGCGGGACGGCGAGGAGGGGTTCGAGTTCCCGCATGAATCGCTGGCGATTGTCGGAGGGGTTGGAGAAGGCCGTCATGAACTCTTCGGCTCGCTTGCGCAACACGCAAAAGATGTCCGGGGCTTCGGCAATGGCATAGTCGCCGGCCGGCAGTGTTTGCTTGATGGTTCCGGCGATTCGGTTGAACCCCTGAAAGGTATAGGGGAGGACCTCCCGGCTGTCCACGAGCAATTCGCAGGCCGGCACCATGATGATGGGGTGTCCTTGCCGGGAGAGGGTCACGGGCGCCTGGGGCCCTCTTGCGCCCTGGCGGGATCGCGGGGCCGGTTGGGTGCGGGGCGGCGGGGATGGGCTGGGAGGTGGCGTGGAGGGAACGGCCTGGGCGAGAGCATCGTAACGTGCGCGGGCGGCCGGGTCGCTGAGGGTTTCATAGGCCTGGTTGATCAGTTGCGTGCGGGTTTCCGCTTTCTTGTGCAGGGCTGAGGAATGGCTGAAGCGGTCCGGATGCCAGACCTGCATTTGTTCATGCCAGGCCCTTTTGATGTCCGTGTGAGTGGCGGTGGGGGCGATCTCGAGCATCGCGTAATAGTTGATGGTCCGTTCTTCCTTCATGGGTCTCTCCTGCTCCGGTCCTGAGAGTGTAGCTGAGTAGACAGGGGGGTTCTAGGAAATAGTATAGTGTCGGGACCAATGTTGTGACAGGGTCCCACAGAGAGGAATCGATGATGAATCAGGGCAAGAACCATGGAAAGAACCTGTTGTCTTCCGTGCCACTGGGTCCCTATGAACTGCGCAATCGGGTGGTGCTGGCGCCGCTGACACGCAACCGGGCCGGCAAGGGGCAAGTGCCTCAGGCGATGAACGCGCGCTACTACGAGCAACGGGCTTCGGCCGGCCTCATCATCAGCGAGGCCACGCAGGTTTCTCCGCAGGGGGTGGGCTATCCCAACACGCCGGGCATTCACTCACCCGAACAAGTGCAGGGGTGGCGGCAGGTCGCGGAGGCCGTGCATCGGAAGGGCGGACGCATGTTCCTGCAGCTCTGGCACGTGGGGCGCATCTCGCATCCCTCGCTGCAACCGGACGGGGCCCTGCCCGTGGCGCCCTCGGCGATCCGGCCGGAAGGCGAGGCCGTCACCTACGAGGGGCTCAAGCCTTTTGTTACGCCCCGCGCCTTGGAGACGCAGGAGATTCCGGGGATTATCGCCCAGTATCGCCAGGGAGCCCAGCATGCGCTTGAGGCCGGATTCGACGGCGTGGAAATCCACGGGGCCAACGGCTATCTGCTCGATCAGTTCCTGCGCGACGGCTCGAACCATCGCCGCGACGCCTACGGAGGCTCGGTGGAAAACCGGGCGCGCCTGCTCCTGGAGGTGGTCGAGGCCGTTGCCACGGTCTGGGGCGTGACGCGGCTGGGCGTCCGGCTCTCGCCGGTCAACCCCTTCAACAGCATGTATGACTCGGACCCGGATAAAACCTTCGGCTATGTGGCCGAGCGTCTGGGGCGGCTCAAGTTGGCCTATCTCCATGTCGTGGAGCAGGATCAGTCCGGGGTTACGACGGGGCAGAACGCGGATTTCCGCCGCCTGCGCGACCTCTTTGGCGGACCCTATATCGCCAACGGGGGCTACACCTACGAGAGCGCGACGGCTTGTCTGGCGCGGGGGGATGCCGATCTCATTGCCTTCGGCCGGCTCTTTCTGGCCAATCCGGATTTGCCCGAACGGTTCGCCAAGCGCGCCCCCTTGAACGCGCCCCGGCCTGAATCGTTTTATGGAGGGGATGAAAAGGGCTATACCGACTATCCTTTCCTGGCGTCTTGAGCGGGTTCGGCCCTCCGTTCTTTTCCCTTCGTCCCCGCTACAAGCCATCCGCGTCGGTATGGTATGCTGCACGATCGCTATGGCTCTAGACACAGCTCTCCATCAAGGTGAACTCGCTGCCGCAACGGCCAAACGCCGGACCTTTGCCATCATCAGCCATCCGGACGCGGGCAAGACGACGCTGACGGAAAAGCTGCTTCTCTACTCCGGCATGATCCGCACGGCGGGGATGGTGCGCGGGCGCAAGGGCGGCAAGGTCGCGGCGTCGGATTGGATGGGCATGGAACAGGAGCGGGGGATTTCGATTACCGCTTCGGCCATGCAGTTTCCCTACAAGCACGCCATCATCAACCTGCTGGACACGCCGGGCCACCAGGACTTTTCGGAAGACACCTACCGGACCCTCACCGCTGCGGACAGCGCGATCATGGTCATCGATGCGGCCAAGGGCGTGGAGGCCCAGACCCGCAAGCTCTTTGCCGTCTGCCGGTTCCGGCGCATTCCCGTGCTGACGCTGATCAATAAAATGGATTTGCCGGGACGGCCGCCGCTCGATTTGATGACGGAGGTGGAGCAGGCGCTCGACATCCATGCCAGCGCGATCAACTGGCCCGTGGGGTCGGGGAGCGAGTTTGCCGGGATCGTCAATCGGGCCGACGGCCGGGTGAAGCTGTTCAGCAAGTCCGCGCCCGGCGGGGCCACCAAGGCGGCGGTGGCCGACCTGACGCTGGAGGAGTTGCAGCACAGCGGCCGCGTGCACGAGGAGGTCCTGGCTCAGGTGCGGCATGACTTGGAATTGCTGGACATCGCCGGCAATCCCTTCGCGCGGGAGGAGTTTTTGGCGGGCGCCGTGACGCCGGTGTTCTTTGCCTCGGCGCTCACGAACTTCGGCATCGAGAATTTTCTGGACGCCTTTGTGACGCTGGCGCCTCAGCCCAGCGCCAGGCCGGCCGACGGGGTGGACGGGAGCGAGCTGCTGGTGGACCCGATCACCACGCCTTTCAGCGCCTATGTCTTTAAGCTCCAGGCGAACATGAACCCGAAGCACCGCGACAGCACGGCCTTTCTCCGGGTCTGCTCCGGCCGGTTCGAACGGGACATGGTCGTGAAGCACCACCGTCTGGACCGCGAGGTCCGGCTGTCCCGGCCCCACAGTCTGGTGGCGCAGGAGCGGAGCACGGTGGAGGAGGCCTATCCCGGCGACATCATCGGGATCATCAATCCGGGAATCTTCGCCATCGGCGACACCATTTCCTTGGCCGGCGGATTCAACTTCAAACCCCTGCCGCAGTTTCAGCCGGAGATCTTCGCCCGCATCCGCCCGACCGATGTCGGGAAGCGCAAGGCCTTCGACAAGGGGATGGGGCAGATGGCGCAGGAAGGAACGGTGCAGATCCTCAGGAGCCCGAACGAGATGGAGTCCTTGGTGGCCGCGGTGGGGCGGCTGCAATTCGACGTGTTGCAGTACCGGCTTCGCCACGAATACCGCGTGGAGACGGTGCTGGAGCCCTTGTCGTTCACCTGCAGCGCCTGGCTGGAGGGCGATGTCGCCACCTTCAAGGCTCCCACCGAGTCGATCGTCGTGAAGGATCAGCGCGACCGCCTGGTGGTGTTGTTTACCGACCAGCGCATGAAGGCCCTGGCCCGCGAGCGCAATCCTTCCCATACTCTGCGAGACATGGGGTAAACATCCCCATGGCCCAAGCGGCTTTTATCGAACGAGAGATGGCCGCAGCCGAAGAGGCGCTGAGTTTTCGTATCTCGCAAAGGGTGCTCAGTTGACAGTTCTCAGTTTCCGGGGCTGACCACTGAAAACTGTCTACTGAAAGCTTCCTTTTTGTGCTTCACGAGAGCCGGTCTTCTGGGCTGCCGCTAGACGCCGTCCAGGCTTTCCGGACAGTCGATGAGGTATTGCGGCTGTGCCTGGGGCGCCGTGTCGATCCGGCTGTGGCGGCAGGGGGGGATGTCCGCTTGCAGTCGCCGCAAGAGGGCCGGCACCTTCATGTTGGGAGGAACGTCGCAGACCCAGACGTGGGTGCCGGACTCCGGCTCTTCGACGTGACGCTGCACGCGGAAACCTGGGTGCTCCATGAAATAGGCCGATAGAAATCCTGTCATGGCCTGGACCACCCAGGGATGCGCGGCCACGTACCGGCCGCTGATTCGCAGTTCGACCACCTGGGTCATGTCGTGAGCCTCCGTCATCGCAGCAGAGTATAGCCTGTTTAGGACCGGGGCGTGTGGCCAAGGAACGAGTGCCGGGTCCGGCCTGTGGAGCGTGGAGGTGTGCAAATGACCTTGAAAGCCTATAACGACGTGGTGCTTCCGTCTTTTATGTATGGGACGGCCTGGAAGAAAGAGGCTACGACGCAACTCGTCCTTCAAGCGGTGGAAGCCGGTTTCCGGGCCATCGATACGGCCAATCAACTGATCCATTACGATGAGGCCCTGGCGGGGGAGGCTCTGTTGGCCCTGGCGAAGCAAGGGATCGGGCGCGACACCCTGTTTCTTCAAACCAAGTTTACGCCGCTCAACGGCCAGGACCATCGCACCCCCTACGACGCCAAGGCCGATCTCACCACCCAGGTCAGGCAGTCCTTCGACAGCTCCCTGGCCCATCTCCACACTGCCTACGTGGATTCCTATGTCCTCCACGGGCCCTCTCAGCGGCGGGGCTTGGGGGAGGCTGATTGGGAAGTTTGGGCGGCCATGGAAGGGCTGTACGAATCCGGGAAGGCCAAGATGATCGGCGTCAGCAATGTGACGGCGGAACAACTCGCGTTGCTCTGTGCTCGGGCCAAGCATCGTCCGATGGTGGTGCAAAACCGCTGTTATGCCGCGTTCGGTTGGGACAAAGAGGTGCGGGAGATTTGCACGGCTCAGGGCCTCATCTATCAAGGCTTCTCGCTGCTGACGGCCAATCGGGAAGTGCTGATGGCGCCGGACGTGCGGGCCATCGCGCAGCGGGTTGGGGCCGGGGTTGCGCAGGTCGTCTTCCGGTTTGCCATGCAGATCGGGATGCTGCCGCTGACCGGCACGACGAACCCACAACACATGGCTGACGATCTGGGCTGCGACCGGTTCACGCTGATCGCCGACGATCTCCGGTTGATCGAGGCGGTGGGGCTGTAACAGACTTGCACCTCGTATCTCGTCGTTCGTGAAGCGTCGTTCGTTGTTCTGCTTGCTTTGATCGAAAGCGAGAGACGAAATACGCTTCACGTTCTTTCTATAGGCCATACCATGAACATCGCCATCATCGGAGGAGGACCGGCCGGGCTCATGGCCGCTGAGGCGGCGGTCGCCGCCGGCGCCCAGCATGTTCAGATTGACCTCTACGACGCCATGCCCTCCGTCGGCCGCAAGCTTTTGCTGGCCGGCAAGGGCGGGCTAAACCTTACGCATTCCGAACGGCCCGAGCCCTTCCTGTCGCGGTATGGAGCCAGCCGCAAGCAGATCGCGCCGCTGCTGGCGTCGTTCGGGTCCGAGGCGCTGCGCAACTGGGCCAGGGGGTTGGGGGTCGAGACCTTCGTGGGCACCTCCGGGCGTATTTTCCCGACCGATCTTAAGGCTGCGCCGCTGTTACGGGCCTGGCTGCGCCGGTTGCGCCAATCCGGCGTGGTCTTCCATGTGCGTCATCGCTGGTGCGGCTGGGATGAGCAGGGGAGGCTGAGCTTTGCCACGCCTCAGGGGGCTCGCTCCGTCCAGGCCGATGCGGTGGTCCTGGCCTTGGGCGGGGGCAGTTGGCCCAAGCTCGGTTCCGATGGTTCCTGGGTGCCGTTGCTTGCCGGGCGAGGGGTCCGCATCGCACCGCTCAGACCGGCGAACTGCGGCTTCGACGTCGGCGATGAACGTAAGGTCGGATGGACCGAGCACTTTCGCGCGAAGTTTGCCGGGCATCCGGTAAAGTCTGTGGCGGTCGTTGTGAAGGACGAGAAGGGGATCGATCAACGGCTGCCGGGCGAATGCGTGGTCACCGAGACCGGCCTTGAGGGCGGCGTCATCTATGCGAGGGCGTCCGCTCTCCGCGACGAGATCCTGGCCACAGGCTCGGCAATTCTCCGCCTCGATCTGGCGCCGGACCGGGACCTGTCTCGTCTCGCGGTAGACCTGTCGCGGCCGCGCGGGTCGCTCACGGTGGCCCGGCACCTTCAGCGCCAGGCGGGGATTGCAGGGGTGAAGGCGGGACTGCTCCGTGAAGTGGTGCCGAAACAAGACTTTGCGGACCCGGCTCGCCTTGCCGCCGCCATCAAAGCGTTGCCGTTGCGGCTGGTCGCGCCTCGTCCCCTGGAGGAAGCCATCAGCACGGCGGGCGGGGTTGCCTTCGAGGCGCTGGATGAGCGGCTGATGGTCCGTGCCATCCCCGGCCTGTTTTGCGCGGGAGAAATGTTGGATTGGGAGGCGCCGACCGGCGGCTATCTCCTCACCGCCTGTTTCGCCACGGGCCGGGCGGCAGGCGCCGGGGCCGCAGCCTGGCTGTCTGGCAATCTTGCGTCAGAGGGGGCCGGCCCAAGAGGGGCGTCGGCGTGACGACTGCCGGCTGTCGAAAAGCCTGTGTGCGACTCCAGAAATAACTCCCGCACTAACAGTCACGAGGACGGTCGAGTCCCAACCAGGATGTTCAAAAAAGCCGCCCAGCGAGGCCGCAGCAAGCGAGAAGCCGAGGCGTACGCGGGGCGGTACGTTGAGGCTTAGAGCGACGCGAGAACAAAGCTGGAGGATTTTTTCAACATCCTGTTAGAGGTAGCGGGTCTGATAGTCCCTCGTAGCCAACGTCTGGTTTTGGATATCCCACTCGATCACGAAGACCGCCGAGCGTTCCGACGACAACGACAACAACCGCTTTCCGTCTTTGGCCACCACGGTTTCGGCCGTGGTGAAGTCGAGCGTCCGGTCCGGTCCGGTCCGATTGCACACAATGAGTGGAAGCCCCGTGTCGCTGGTGCAACGTTCCCATTCGCCGTTCGGGCCATGCAGGCCCGGCGCCCAGGCGGCGGCCGACACCAAAAACTCCGCCCCTTGAGCCTTCAAGTTTCGACACAGCTCCGGCGCATAGGCGTCCGCACAGATCAGCAGCCCGACGCGTGCAAACGGGGGCACCGGCAGGGCCACGACCTGCGTGCCGGGGCTTGACCAGGCTTCCGACCCCACGCGCAGCGTCCGGATTTTTCGGTGGACGCCGAGGATGGTCCCCTCCGCATCGATCACGAAGAGGCTGTTGTGGAGTGCGCCGGACCGGCGGTCACGTTCGGGATGGGACAGGAAGAGCGTCACGTTCAGGCGGGCGGCGAGCCGGCACATGTGCGTCATCCAGGGGTCCGGCTGCGGGAGGATCCACTCGGTGCCGAGGCGGTCGGCGAAGGTGTAGCCGGTGGTGCTGAGTTCGGGCGTGAGGATCCAGCCGGCGCCGAGTTCCGCCGCCGCCGCGACCGCCGTTTCGACAAGCCGGCGATTGTGCGTCAGGTCACCGGGCAGAGGCGCCAGGTGCAAGAAGGCTATGCGCAAGGTGCGCCTTGGGGCCGGCTCTGCCGAGGCTGGGGAGGCCAGGAAGGCTGAGGCGAGACCGAAGAGGCCGGCTTGGAGAAATTGCCGCCGATCAAGTGCCATCGCCTGCTCATCTCCGCGCCGCTATGACGCTTGCGCCGCGCCTTGCCAGAGCATGTCGTAGCCGAGTTCCTTGGTGTCGGAGCACATGAGGGCCAAGGCGGCGAACTTGCTGTTGAACACGGCGTCGGCATGGGATTTTTCGTGGCTCTCGAAGGACCGCCAGTAAGTTACGATGGCATAGTGGTCCTCGGCGGTCTTGGCTTGGCTGAGGCTGCCCTCGTCGGAGACGAAGCCGGAGAACTTGAACACTTGCCCGGCGATGAAGCCCCCCTTGTCGTCGCCGTAGGTTGCCTTGACGACCATGCACATTTCCCCGACGGCCAGTTCCACCTGCTCGAAGGTGACGCCGGGTTTGAGCGTGACGGTGTTGAACAGCATCTTGGCCCCGAAGGGAATGGTGATTGGACCGAACATGGTCTCCTCCAAGCGCCCCGGCGGGGGCAGTGTCTGCGCCGTTACCGCTTCACGATCTCCAGGAGTTCGACGTCGAAGATCAGCGTGGCGCCAGGCTTGATTTGCGGCGGAGCCCCCCGCTCGCCATAGGCCAAGTCGGAGGGACACACAAGCCGGCTTTTCCCGCCGACCTTCATTTTCTGCACGCCCTGGGTCCAGCAGGGGATCACGTCGCCCAGCGGAAAGGTCACCGGCTCGCCCCGTTGGACGGAGCTGTCGAAGACGGTGCCGTCGATCAGCGTGCCGTGGTAGTGGACCTTGACCGAATCCGACGCCTTGGGCGAGGCGCCGGTGCCGGGCTTGATGGTCTTGAGCACGTACCCCGTCTCGCCCTTGGTCGCGCCGGCTTCCGCCGCCGCTTTGGACAGGAAGGCCGCGCCGGCTTTCTTTTCGGCTTCCGAGCCTATGGCCAGACGCGCTTGCTTCATCTGCTGAATCTTGGGTCCGTAGGCCTGGAGATCGACTTTGTGCGGCCGCTTGAGCGTGCCGTCCGTGAGCCCGGCCCTGACGAACTCGAATTCGGATTCGGTCAGCGCGAACCCGCCGAGGTTTTGGCTCATGGCCAGTCCCAGCGCGTAGAAGGTTTTCTGATCTTCGGTCGTCGGGTTTGCCGCCGGGGCTGCGGTTGAGGCGGAGACCGGTGCAGTTCCGAGGCAGAGGAGGGTCACAAGCCATAGCATTGTCGTGCGCATGGTCGTCCTTTCGTATGGGTAAACGGGTGAAGCAATATGTAGCACAATCGCCGGCTTGTCTGAAAGCCTTCTTACGACGACAGCCTGGCGCGGCCGTGCGGGGCGAACAAATCCTGGTCCGGCCCGAGGGGGACGATGCGGGTCGGGTTGATGTCGTCGTGGGTGATGTAGTAGTGCCGCTTGATGTGGTCGAAATTGACCGTGTCCGCGATCCCGTCAACTTGGTACAGGTCTTTGAGGTAGCCGAAGAGGTGGGGGTAGTCGATGATCCGCCGGAGGTTGCACTTAAAGTGCCCGTGGTAGACGGCGTCGAACCGGATGAGGGTGACGAAGAGGCGCCAGTCCGTTTCGACGAACTGCGGTCCGAAGAGATAACGCCGATCCCGGAGGCGCGCGTCCAATTGATCCAGGGCTTCGAAGAGGCGCCGCACCGCTTGTTCGTACACAGGCTGCGAGGTGGCAAAGCCGGCGCGATAGACTCCGTCGTTCACGTTTTCGTAGATGAAGGTGTTGAGGGCGTCAATCTCACCCCGCAGCGGTTCGGGGTATAAATCCAGCTTGCAGTCGGTGAAGCGGTTGAACGCGCCGTTGAACATGCGCAGGAGGTCGTCGTCGGAGTTGCTGACGATCCGCTTGGTCCGGCTGTCCCAGAGCACCGGTACGGTCACGCGTCCGGTGTAGTGGGGATCGGTCGCGAGGTAGGCCTCGCGCAGAAACCGAAAGCCGTTGAGGGGGTCGGTGGAATGGCCGGGGCCTTCGCGGAAGGCCCAGCCACGCTCGTCGCGGATCGGGTCCACCACGGTCATCCCGATCACGTCGTCCAGTTGCTTGAGCTTTCGTACGATGATCGTGCGGTGCGCCCAAGGACAGGCCCAGGACACATAGAGATGATAGCGACCGCCGGCTGCCGGGTAGCCGGAGCGGCCATCCTCGGTCACCCATCCTCGAAAGGCGTCCGCTTGCCGTTGAAAGGCGCCGGCTTGGGTTTGCTCGTCGGGGAATTGCGCTTTGGCGGTCATGATCGGTCTTCATTATCCCATGCCCTTCGGGCGATAGCCAAGCCGCCATACAACACAATGGGCCGGCGCAGGGACCATCGTGCCGGCTGAGCTGGCATCCCGACGGGGTATTTGGTAAGCTGCGTCAACTGGAGACGACGATGAAGCGCGCGCTGTTGTGTTGCCTTGCCCTGCTGCCCCTTCTGGCCGGCTGTAGCTCCATGGTGCTGATTGAAGTGGCGTCGGATGGCGACACGAAGCAGGTGCTGGAGCTGTTGGAGCAGGGGGCTGATGTCAACGCCAAGTCCCCCCTCGTGAAGACGACCCCCCTCATCCTGGCGGCCTGGAACAACCACGTCGAGACGGTCCGCGTCTTGCTGGATCGGGGCGCCGACGTGAATGCGACGGATGCGACGGGCTGGACCGCCCTGCATGCGGCGGCCTTCGCCGGCAACACGGAGATCATGCAGCTCTTGTTTAAACGGGGGGCTAAAAAAGACGGCTCGAACGGGGCAAACTATCGGCCCTCACGCTGGGCGGATAAAGAGGACCATTTGGTTATCCTGGAATTGATGAAGCAGGGCGAGTGAGCCC
>VGXD01000013.1 GCA_016873525.1 Nitrospira sp.
GCGATCATGACGTCCTTAATCCTCTCGGCGGTCATCACGCCGGATGCCACGCTGTTTACGATGCTCCTGATGGCGGTTCCGCTGATGGTGCTCTACGAAGTCGGCATCATCGGGGCCAGGTTGTTCGGGAAAAGACCGTCCAAAGACGAGCCGGGCCTGGGCGGGACCGGTTCGATGCCGGTCGGTACGGCCGGTCACCGGGTGAGATGAGGAGGCGCGGGACCTTGGGGACGGCGGCCATCGTGCGAGGCCTGGGTGTGAGTCTGGCCTGGGGCGCGAGCATCGCGCTTCTCGGCGGTCCGGTCCAGGCCGGTGACGGAGGCGTGGGAGAGTTGCCGCCGGTCGTCGAGCCGATGCAAGAGAGGCACGGGGCGCTTCAAGAAGAGGTTCCGGTGACCCGGGCGCCCAGTATCCAGGCTCTGGCCGTGGATCAGCATCGGAGGGTCTATGCCGGGTCGTTCGGCATGGGGATCTTTCGCAGCGAGGATCGGGGTCGGTCCTGGACCGCGGTCAATGCCGGCCTCCGCGATCGATTTATCTTGGTGCTGGCGGTCACGCAGGACGGCACGGTCTATGCGGGGACCTTGCGGGCCGGCGTGTTCCAGAGCCGGGATGCCGGTCAGAGCTGGCAGGCGGTCAACGAGGGGCTCAAGCGGCTGGAAGTCAAAGCGTTGATGGTCGAGGGCGGCGCGATCTATGCCGGAACCGGGGACGGCGTGTATCGTTTGAACGAGGGCGAGCGTCGATGGGGATCGGTCTCCACCGGCTTGCAGGATACGCTGGTCCATTCCCTGGCCATCGCGGCCGATCGGACCTTGTTTGCCGGGACCTCCGGCAGGGGACTGTTTCGGTACGGTTCGAAAGAATCGGCCTGGACCCGCATGACGCATGGCTTGAAGGACCATGAGGGCCTCGTGGAGAACTTCATCCGCGTCCTGGCCGTGGACCGCGAGCAGGCGCTCTACGCCGGGACTTTCGATGGCGGGGTTTTTCGGAGCGGGGACGGCGGGCAGACCTGGCGGCCGATCAGCCGGGCCTTGCCGAACGATTCGATCCGCGGGATCGTGGCGAGCGAGAAGGGCCTCTTTGTGGCGACCGGCCGAGGGGTCTATAAGACGGCCGATCAGGGACGTCAGTGGGTCTCTCTCAATAAGGGACTCACCGAGCTGTCGGTTCAAGTCTTGACCGCTTCAGGAGACGGGGCCTTCTATGCGGGCACCAGCGCCGGAGTGTTTCGAAGCGACAATGACGGGGAGAGCTGGGAGAACGTCGGTGGGGGATTGCAGGCAGCCGGCCGGTAGCCGGCGCATTGTGTCGAACGGATAGTTTAACCGGAAAGGATTGCCATGGCCGAACCGAATGACCAGACCCGCGCGACGATTTCGGTAACGATGAAGGGGGAGCCGCTGGGGGAGATCGTGCTCAAGTTTTATCCGGACGTGGCGCCGAATCACGTCAAGAACTTCACGACGCTGGCGCAGGAGAAGTTCTATGACGGCACGACCTTTCACCGGGTGATCCCGGGATTTATGATTCAGGGGGGGGACCCCAACAGCAAGAATCCGGATCGTGCGTCGCACGGCATGGGCGGGCCGGGACACAGGGTCAAGGCGGAGTTCAACAGCAAGCCGCACAAGCGCGGAGTGGTCTCCATGGCGCGGTCCAACGATCCCGACAGCGCCGGGTCCCAGTTCTTTATTTGCGTGGCGGACGCCAACTTCCTGGATTGGCAATACACCGCGTTCGGGGAGGTCGTCAGCGGCATGGATGTGGCCGACAAGGTGGTCGGCGCGAAACGGGACGGCCGGGACAATCCGCTGGAGCGGGTGGAAATGACCGTGACGGTGACGCAAGGGGCGTGATGGGCCTTGGCGGGGCGGCGATGGGCGAGGGCAGCCGAAAGGAGGCGGGCCATGAGCGATGACGCGAAGGTCGCGCTCGTCAACATGCCCTTTGGCTATAGCAAATATCCGTCGATTCAGTTGGGCACGCTCTCGGCGCTGCTCAAGGCGCAAGGGATCGGCGTCGAGAGCCACTACCTCAACCTCTTCTTCGCCCATCAAATCGGGGTGCCGGTCTACGAGCTGATCTGTGAAAAGCGGGCCCTGTTCGGGGACTGGCTTTTTTCCTCCCTCCTGTTCCGCGACAATCCGAAACACGCCGACTATCTCAGGACCTTCAAGCCCGTCTTCGAAGAAATTTCCAGGCAGAGCGGCCGCCCGATTTCGTATTTCGAGGAACTGGCGTCTCGAACCGCGCCGCAATTCTTGACCTGGGCCTTGACGGCCATTGACTGGAAGCGGTACCGGGTCGTCGGCTTTACTTCCACCTTCGACCAAAACCTGGCCAGCCTATCCTTGGCCAAGCTCATCAAGGACCTCTACCCGGAGGTGAAGATCGTGTTCGGGGGGGCGAACTTCGACGGGGAAATGGGCCTGGAGCATTTTCGCGCCTTCCCCTGGATCGATTATGTGGTCGTCGGCGAGGGGGAGCTGGTTTTCCCCGCCTTGGTGAAGCAATTGCTGGCAGGTCGGGAGGATGGCTGCCCGCCTGGGGTGGCCTATCGGCGCGAGGGGGCGATAGGCTTTGAGCCGAATACGCGGTTGTTTGCCGAGTTCGAGCGCACCGGTCCTCCCGATTACGACGATTATTTCCGGTGCTTGGCGCAGCTTGGGGTTGGGGCCTCCCAGGGGCTGGATCGAATTCTCTTGTATGAAGGCTCGCGCGGGTGCTGGTGGGGAGAGAAGCATCATTGCACCTTCTGTGGCTTGAACGCGCAGAGCATGAAATTCCGCGCGAAGTCGCCGGAACAGGTGGCGCGGGAATTGGACCTGTTGTCGAGTCGCTATGACTCAACCAGGTTCAGGTTGGTCGATAACATCATCGACATGAAGTACGTCGATCAGCTCTTCGGGAAGTTCGCGGCAGACCGGTTGGACTTGGATGTGTTCATCGAGACCAAAAGCAACCTCACCAAGCGCCAGACCCAGACGCTGGCCCAGGGCGGGGTGAAGTGCATGCAGCCGGGCATCGAGAGCCTGAGCCAGGCGCAACTGCGCGAGATGGACAAGGGCGTCAGCCCGATGCAGAATTTGCAGTGCTTGAAGTGGGGCCTCTATTACCATATCGATATTTCCTGGAACATTCTGCTCGGGTTTCCTGGCGAAACCGATGAGGACTATCGGAAGCAGATCGACCTGATCCCCTCCATCGTGCATCTGCAGCCGCCGGAATCCGTGGGGCAATTCTGGCTGGAACGCTTCAGCCCTTATTTTATGCGACCCAACCAGTACGGTGTCAGGATCACAGGTCCTGGCGTGGCCTACGAGTATGTGTACGATGCCAGGACGGTGGACCTGAAGAAGATCGCCTACGATTTCGAGTATGAAATCGACTCGCGCGTGGACCCCTCGTTGGTCCAGGAATTCACCCAGCTCATCCACCGCTGGCGGCAACGCCACGCCTCGTCCGACAGGCCGTTTTTCTACTACGCGAAGGCCATGAGTTACGTGACCGTCTATGACGGCCGGGCCGAGGGGATGCCTTCGCGCGAGAGGTATGACGGGCCGGCCGCCTTCGTGATCGAACAGTGCAGCGATGCGCCCAAGTCTCTCGAACAGCTTGCGGCAGGGTTGGGCGGGGGCGAGGCTGGAGCGCTCCGGCCAGTGCTCGACCAGCTCCTGCAAAAACGGGTGCTGCATGCCGAGAAGGGGAAGTACTTCACCCTGGCCATCCCGACCAATCCGAACCTCTAGCCGATCGACCTTCCCGCTTCTTCGTCCCGGTAAATCGCGGTACGCCTCTCCGTCGGTGGTTTTCGCTGCACGACAGTATACTTGACACTATGTGATTCATACGGTATGAGTGTCGTCATGAGCGAAAAGAGTCGGGCGGAACCGGTCGGGAATATCGAAAACCGTTTGAAGCGTCTGCGGGTCGGCAAGGGGCTGTCGCAGGGAGCCTTGGCGGAGATGGCCGGGGTGACCAGGCAGGCGATCTATGCGATCGAGGGCAGTCAGTATCTGCCCACCACGGCGGTGGCGTTGCGGCTGGCCGGGGCGTTGGATTGCCGGGTGGAGGATCTGTTCAGCCTCGTCTCTTCAGGAGAGACCCTCGAAGGAGAGTGGGTCGGGCCCTTGCCTGATTCCGGAGACCCTGCGCCTGTTCGCGTGAAAGTTGCACGGGTCGGGAAGCGCGTTCTGGTCAGGCCGGTGGCGTCCCTCGGCGCGGTCTTGAATTTCACCGTTGCGGCGGATGGACTTGTGGCTGGGGCTTCTCCTTCCGCGAAGCCGGTGCATGGGCGTGGAGTCCGCGTGCAGTTGCTGAGAGATCGTCGGGCCGTGGAGGAAGAAATCGTCGTGGCCGGTTGCGACCCGGCCATCTACCTGGCCGGGGAGTATCTTCGGCGGCGGCAGGGCCAGGCGATGGTGGTGGGGTGGACCATGGGAAGCGCGGCGGCCGTCGAGGCGCTGAAGCGGGGTGAGGTCCATGTGGCTGGCCTGCACGTCGTGGATGCGAAGACGGGAGAATCGAACCTGCCCTATCTGAGGCGCCACCTGCGGGGAGGCGGCTATACGGTCGTCACCTTTGCGGCCTGGGAGCAGGGGCTGATGGTCCGGCGCGGCAACCCCAAGGGAATCAGGGGAGTGGCCGATCTGGCGAGGAAGGATGTCGCGCTGGTCAATCGCGAGGCCGGGGCTGGAGCGAGGCTCTTGCTGGACCAGAGGCTGGCCGCCTTGGGCATCACGTCGGGCAAGGTGGCAGGCTACCAACGGACCGCGGCGTCGCACGTGGAGGTGGCCAGGCTGATTGCCGAGGGCCAGGCCGATGCGGGGATGGGCGTCGAGTCCGCCGCTCGGTTGCTGGGGCTGGATTTTCTTCCCCTCCAGGAAGAGCGCTATGACCTGGTGATTCCGACGCCCTACTTGACTGCCCATCGCAGTCTGGCCGCCTTCCTGGATGCCATCGTGAGTCGGCCCTTCCGAACCGAGATTGAAGCCTTGGGTGGCTACGACACGGGGGACACGGGTAAGGTCCAGAGGCTGAGAGCAGAATGAAGGGGGCAGGGCTTCAGCCGCAAATCGGGATTCGAGAAGATCGAGAGGGATGGGCGTGATCCTTCCATTGGCCTGGGGCCTCCTTGCCATAGTTCTGTCGATGGGGGTGGCGGGAGCTTCCCTGGCAACTGCTGCGGAGCCCTTGGTGATCCTGGCCTCGCCGAGTCTCAAGGCGCCGTTGGAAGCGCTGGGAGAGGCGTTTGAAGCCGGGCATCCCGACGTCCGCGTCAAGCTCCACTATGAGTCGGCTATCGATCTGCGCCGCACGATCGCTCAGATGCAAAACAACGGGAAGCACCATATCGAGTCCGGTCCCTTCCATCTGCTGGCTCCTGGAGGGGCGGAACTGATTACCAGGATGGAGCAGAAGTATTACGTGCTGCCGAATACCAGAAGGCCCTTCGCGACGGCGCGGCTTGTGTTGGTCGTGCCGGCCTCTTTGGCGGAGGCTCCGGAAACCTTCGAAGCATTGGCGAGGGATGCCTCGCTTCGCGTGGCGATTGTGGATCCAGCGGCAAGCCAGACGGGCCAGGTCACCCAGGAACTGCTTGAAGGGATGGGGCTGGTCAAGGCGCTGGAGGGGAGGTTGGATATCGCGCACGACTCGGCCGGGGTGCTCGATCACATCCTGCATGGCCAGGCGGATGTCGGCATTGTTCGGAGCACGGAAGTCCGGCGCCATCAAGACAGGGTCCGCATCGCGGCTGAGGCGCCTCCTGCCAGCCATGCTCAGATTGTGTATGAGATTGCCATGGAGCGGTTTTGTCCCAATCGTCCCCTCTGTCAGGAGTTCCTCGTCTTTACTCAGTCGCCGGAGGCGCGGACCATCCTCAAGCGCCTCGGCTACGGAGTGCCTGGTGACGACTCGGTAGCGTCATCCAGATAGCTTCGTTTTCAGCGCCGGCTCGTGCTCGTGAATGTTGGCCCGTTCCGGGAATCTCCGGGGCGGGCCTTTTCATTGGGATACGATCGTGCGCTTTCGGCCTGAGGCGAAGAGGTGTCGGGCAAGCCGGCAGATTGGGAGTGGCGTGGGATTGGTTTGCGTGGCGCGCAAGATCATTATACTTGACTTAATGTAAAGTATTATGTATAAGCAAGGTCCTGCGGGGTAGGTGGCGGGGCGTTCTTTTTCGGAGGCTGTTCATGCTGGCGAGTGGCGCACAGAGTGCGGGGAAGGCGCGGGTGGTGCTGTCCTGGGGGGGGGTGCTGGGACTTGTCCTGTGCATGGGCTGTGCGCGCTTGCCCTACACGACGAAGGTGTTGCACGAGGATGCCCGCGTGGTGGTGAAGCTCGAACAGGAGGTGGAAACACGGCGTTATTCCCATCCGGTGACGCTGAGCGTGTCGGAGGTCTCGGCCATCATGCGGGGGTTCTCGCTGCGTGAGCAAAAGAGTCTCCCGCTGCGCTGGTTTGCGGAGGAGGTGCCGCCGGTCCCGGTGTTCCGCGAAGATGAGATCCTGGTTTTAGCGCCGCTCCTCGCAGAGGCGCTGCAGAAGGCGAGCCCTGGGGAGCGGGTGCATTTCCAATTGCTCGCACCGGGGTCCAACCCCGCCTATTATCGAGATGAGACATCGGGCTGGGTGGCCGTCCGGGATCGATTCTTCCACTTCGACACGGAGTATTTTCACGCGCAGAATCCTTCGACTTCTTTCAGCCACTACGATTGGTACTATCCGACGCCGCCCTATCCGCCAGGGTCCTACGTCCTCTACTTCGAACCGGGACGGTTTTTCATCCAAGACCGCGCGCAAGGCAGGCGAGGCGTTGATGTCAGGGAATTTCTGAAGTCCGCCATCCTGCCGAAGGGCGGCCAGCCGACTTTCAAGCCATGACAGGACGAGATGTGCATCGGGGGATGGAATCCATTCCGTTGTTATGGAATGGGCGGAGCTATCCGGCATGAGCCAAGCGATCTCTTTCCCACTCAGCTATGCCGCGGCTCGGCAACGACCATTTCAGACTCTCTGGGCTTTGGCCGTGGTCGTCGGGTTGATGGTCTGTGATCTGTCGGTTCCTGGGTTGGGGAGGGCGGTTGAGGCCGGCAAGGTGATCGAGAAGGACGGCAAATACGTGTTTGTCGAGAGTCAGGACCCCTCCATCAAGCTGCTCATGGATCGGGCGCTGAAACAGGGCTTGATTACCCAGGAGGAATACGACAAGGCCTTGATGGAGTCGCAGGAACGATCGATTCTGCTTCAGCCGAGCTTTAAAGCTTGGTACGACCGAGGCCTGAATTTCTCGGTGAACGACAACGCCTTTTTCCTGAAGATGCGGTTTCGGATGCAGGATCGTTTTACGCAACGATTGCGCAACAGCGCCTGGGGCAACCCCGGCGACGCCAAGAACTTTCCCGAGTTGCTGGGGGTCTTCGGGGATTACCGGGCCAATCGGTCCGGGACGGACGGCGCCTCCACCTTTCAGGTCAGGCGTCTGCGGCTCTACTTCATGGGGCACCTGTTCAACCCGGATTTTAAGTACTTCATCCAGTTTCGCAACGATGCCAACGAGACCTCGCAAACGCCTGGTGGCATGCAGATGTACGATGCCTATATCACTCAGACCGCCCTGCCTTGGCTCAATGTGCAGGTGGGCCAGTTCAAGACCTACTGGAACCGCTCCCAGATCAACTCCACGGCCTCGATGCAGTTTGCGGAGCGCGCGCTCGTCATGGACGCCTTTACGGCGAGCGGGCTGGACCGCCGCGATATCGGCTTGACGGTGATGAACGACGAAGAACTGTACCCGGTCAACTACTACTTCGGCATCTTCGGCGGAGCCGGGCCTGGGTTCAACCGCCTGGGCAACTATAAGAGCGAACAGCCCACCTCCGGCTGTCCCGGCGGACAGTCAGGGGGCATCTCCCCTGTCGGGTGTCCGTCGCCTCAGCGCAACATCAACGCAAACGCCCGAACGACCATCAATCAACTGATGTACTCCGCAAGGGTAATGTGGAACGTCATGGGGCGGCCCGGTTATGGAGAAGGCGACCTCGCCTACTCGGAGACGCCGCAGATGGCCATCGGCGGGGACTACGCCTATAATCCCGGCATCAATACCAGCACCAACAACGCGTTCATCGGGATCGACCTGGGTAATCTGTATAACCGGCAGATGCTTGCCTCGACCGGAAATGGCCGCCAACTGGGCTGGGGGATCGTGGATTATTCGAGTTGGTCGGTGGACTATGTCTTCAAGTATCGCGGCTTCTCCTTCCAGTCCGAGTATTACTGGAAGACCATCACGCGGCACGAGAAGGGCGCCCCCTGCGTCCAGACCAATGCCGCCGGCACCGCCTGTACCACCTATGCGCCGTCGCTGTTGGGCAATGCCACAGGCTGGTATGCGCAGTCGGGGTATTATCTGGTTCCACGGACCGTGGAACTGGCCGCCCGCTATGCCTACTGGAATCCGGATACCCACCAGTCCTCCGATCTGGTCAAGCAAGTCGATGTTTCGCTGAATTGGTTTCTGTCGAAGACGTACGATCATCAGATCATGGTCACCTACAGCAATGTGGCCATGGGGACCGGGGGCTATGCCATCGGGCGCAGCAACCCCTTGCCTGCCCAGGGCACGACCTTTCCTTCGGGAACCGTGCCCTTGGATCAAAAGGGCGGCACGTTGATCGAAAATATCATCCGGGTCCAGTACCAGATCTTTTTTTAGCCTCAGCGGTCGGCTATGATGCAGACCGACAGGGGCCGGGTGCGAGGTTGTCGATGCGACAGGGTGGGATGAAACGGGAGGCGCTATGACGTTCAAGGCTGCGGTCGTCGGATGGGTTGTCTTGGGGGTCGTCCTGGTTTCGTCGATGCCGTTGCCGGCCGCGGCCCAGGAGTTGACGATTGCGGCCGCGTCGGATCTGAACTTTGCGTTTAAGGAATTGGCGGCGGAGTTCGAGAAGACAACCGGCAGCCACGTGAAGCTCTCGTTCGGCTCATCGGGAAATTTCTTCTCGCAGATTCAGCACGGGGCTCCCTTCGATCTCTACTTCTCGGCCGACATCCGGTATCCGCAAAAGCTGGAACAGACCGGTCATGCCGTGCCGGGGTCGCTCTATCGATATGCCGTAGGACGCATCGTGGTGTGGGTGCCGGCTCACTCTCAGGTCGCGGTCGACACGCGTGGCTTGGAGGCTGTGCTGGACCCTGCCATCAAAAGGATCGCCATTGCCAATCCCAAGCATGCGCCCTACGGGAGGGCGGCCATTGAAGCCCTGACGCAGCTCAAGCTGCATGATCGCATCAAGGAAAAACTCGTCTTGGGCGAGAATATTTCCCAAGCCGCGCAGTTTGTCGAGTCCGGTGCGGCCGACATGGGGATTATTGCCCTCTCCTTGGCGCTTGCGCCGCCCATGAAAGAAGCGGGGCGGTATTGGGAGGTGCCGCCGGACCTGTACCGTTCCCTGGAACAAGGGGCGGTCATCGTGAAGGGAAGCAAGAATCCGGAGGGCGCGAAGGCTTTTCTCGATTTTCTGCGGGGGGCTGAGGGGCGTGGCGTCATGCATCGTTATGGCTTCATCCTGCCGTCCGATGCGGGACGGCCCTAGGTGAGCGAGAGGCGTATCAGACTGTGAATTGGCTAGCGATTGGCGTCACCGTGAAGTTGGCGACGCTGACCTCCCTGATCCTTGTCGCGATCGGGCTGCCTCTTGCCTACTGGTTGAGTTTCTCCCGTTGGCGCTGGAAGTTCTTGGTCGAATCGGTGGTGGCGCTGCCGCTGGTGCTGCCACCGACGGTCCTGGGCTTCTACATCCTCGTGGCGATCGGACCGCATAGCCCGATTGGGCGATCCTATGCCGCCCTCGTCGGGCATTCCTTGCCCTTCACTTTCGAAGGGCTCCTCTTTGCGTCGATCCTCTACAGTCTTCCCTTTGCCGTCCAGCCCTTTGCCAGCGTCTTTGGTCAGGTGGATCGCCGTCTCATCGAAGCGTCCTGGACCCTGGGGCAGTCTCGGCTGAAGACGTTTGTTAAGCTTATCGTGCCTCTCTCTGCGGCGGGCATCGTGACCGGCGCGGTCTTGAGTTTTGCCCATACCCTGGGTGAATTCGGGGTGGTCCTCATGGTGGGCGGCAATATCGAAGGGGTGACGCGGACGGTGTCGATTGATATCTATGATGAGGTCCAGTCGCTGAACTACGCAGGCGCCGCCAAGACGGCGCTGTTTCTGTTGGTGATTTCTTATGCCGTGTTGCTGGGTGTCTACGCGATGAATCGGAAGGTGTGGGCGGTATGGCCGCAGAAATGATCGTGGCCATCCAGAAGTCCTTCCCGGGTCGTTTTTCTCTCGACCTGTCCTTCCGTATGGCTCTAGACAAACCCGCGGTCCTGATCTTGTTCGGTCCCTCCGGGTCCGGGAAGACGACAGTCCTGCGGTGTTTAGCCGGTTTAGAATGGCCGGAACGCGGGCAGATCCAATTCAGAGGCGATACCTGGCTTGATACGAAGTCGGGAGTCCGGGTGCCGCCGCAGAGGCGACGGATCGGGTTTATGTCGCAGGACTATGCGCTGTTCCCGACGCATTCTGTTGAGGGGAACATTGCCTTTGGCTTGAGCGATCTTGGCGCTGAAGAGCGTCGGCGACGTGTGGCGGAAGTGGTGAGCTTGCTTCAATTGCAAGGCGCGGAGGCTCTCAAGCCGAACCAGCTTTCGGGAGGGCAGCAGCAGCGGGTGGCCCTTGCGAGGGCCATTGCCAGGCGGCCCCAACTGCTGTTGCTCGATGAGCCTTTGTCCGCGCTGGACCTTCCGACTCGGTCCAAGCTATGCGGAGAGCTCAGAGCCTTGCTGAAGCACTCGGGCATCCCCTCCGTGGTCGTGACGCACGACTGGGCCGAGGCTTTGGCCTTGGGGGATCAGATGGTCGTGATCAACGAAGGGCATGTGCTGCAGGGCGGCGCACCGCAAGAGGTGTTTAGCCGTCCGCTGAATGCCGACGTGGCTCGGATCGTTGGGGTAGAGACAGTCGTCCGAGGGCGAGTCATAGAGTCTTCCGGTGGGCTGGTCACCGTGGATGTGGCGGGGACGAAATTGACGGCTCTGGGGGCCGAGGAAACAGGGCCTGACCTGTTTGTCTGCATCAGGGCGGAGGATGTTGTTCTTGAACCCTTGGGCGTCGGCGCCACCAGCGCGAGGAACCATCTGGCCGGAACGGTCCGTGAGGTGCATGCCATGGGGGCGCTGGTGCACGTTGGGATTGACTGTGGGTTTCCGCTCTCTGCCCTGGTGACCCGCTCCGCCGTCGAGGATTTGCGCCTCTCCTTGGGAACGCCGGTCGTCGCCGCGATCAAGGCTGGAGCGCTTCATCTGATCCCTCGTCACGACGGAAGGTAGGACTTTACAACGCGAAGGTCCTTAGGGTTTCGGTTCCTTGACCTGGGGTGGGGAGACAGGCAAGGCCTTGCGGAATTCGATCTGGAGGTCTTCCTGCTGTTCCGGTGAGAACCAGGGGCCGGCCGAGGTGACTTTCACGAGGTACTCTTCTGGTTCGAAGGTGACGTTGAACGGACCAGCGACCTCAGGAATGTTCGGCATCTGTCGGTCATACTTGCCGATATCGGGTTGCGGCCCATGGATGTCGTGGACCTCGCTCAAAACCAGGTGCAGAATCGGCCCCTGGATGTAGACCCACCCCGTCGTCGTTTCTTCGTCGCCCGATTCCGTGGGGCGGCTCAGATGGAAAAAGACTCGGTCGGTCGGCTTGGCCTGCGCCAGGGCTTTGGAGAGCACCGGCGCGAGTGTGGCAATCTCGTCATCGCGGAAGGCGCGCGTTTTGTCCGCTTCGCCCAGGAGCAGTTCATGAATGACGTTTCTCCGTTCCCAGGTTCGGACTCCCCGGAGAAGGGTCTTGATCTCATTGGGCGTCAACTGCACCGGATGGGAGTAGGGTCCGCCATTCGGAGCCTGTTCGAGGCGGACCACATCGCGCCCTTCTTCAAGGGTCGCCGTGATTTTCACCGGGGCCTTGCTTGTGCAACCAACGGTCCCGATCCCTCCTAGGGCGATCAAGAGACCCGTGAGGCCCCACACCGCTATTTCTCTGGCCCAGCTTGTGACGCGTTCTGTCCGATTCATGGTTGCGATCCTCCTACCGTTGAGTAGCGTTGATGTCGGCTTTGGGTTCGTCAAAGCCATGTTCTCGCAGCAGCGCTTGAACCGGCGCCGATACCATAAAGGCTCCGAATTCACGCACGATGGAGAGTTCCTGACGGTCCAGACGGCGGCGAGGCCGTAGACGACTGGCTGGTGAGAGCCGGCCGGCGTTTCCGCGACGATCCGGACCTTGCGGTGATGGACGGCATCGGTGCGATAGACCAAGCCGACGTCGGCTTCCCCCTTGGCGACCAGGTCGAGGACGGCGCCGGAGTGCTCACCGTACACGATCCGCTTCCGCAGCTCTTGAGTAAGCTTGCTGTTCACCAGGAATTCGGCTGCGAATTTTCCAACCGACGAGGTTTGGGGGTTGCCGATGGCGATGCGCCGGATATCCTGTTTGCGGAGGTCCTGGGCCGATGAGATGGGGATGGTGGTGGTGTGCGCGGTAATCAGGACCAGCGAGCTGGTGCCGTAGATCGTGGGCTGACTGACGATGAGGCCTTTCTTTTCAAGCCGCTCAATCTCCTCGATCGAGGAGGGGAGATAGACATCTGCGGGGGAGCCCTGCTCAATCTGCTCGCGCAGCGTTTGCGATGGCCCATAGACGACCCGAACCGTGAGGCCCTTATGCTGATCCTCGAAGAGGGACAGCACGTCTTTCAGCGCTTCCCGCAAGCTGTTCGCTGCCGCGATGGTCAGCGTGGCAGGCTGTTCGGCGCGGGAAGGTGCCACGTCCCAGGTTGCTGCCAGCCAGAAGACGAAGGGCAAGACTGTCAAGGATGCAAGGTGCCGTGTCATTAGTCGCCTCCGTTCGGTGTCCATTCGGAACGAGTCATCTTAGAAGTAGAACTGGTATTGCACGTTCAGTCGATTCTCGATGAGATGCTGGCCGAATCCTGGCAAGCGCTCAAAGGGCGCCCGGTCCGGCGCACTGCTGCCGCTGCCAACGTGATGTTGGAATAGTCCACGACGAGCCGGTTGTTGTAGGTGCCGTCGAAGCTGTAGTTGAGGGCACTGCCGAATTCCTTGCTGAGATCATGTGTCTGCTTGGTGGAGGGATCCATCACCCCATACCGGACAGCCAGTTCGAGTTTGCGGGGAATGATATATTTCCCTCCTTGCACGTACCAGCCCCAGGCCTGGCCCAGTTCCACTTGGTTGCCCACGGGGTTGGTCGTCTGGTCGAAGGCGATGATTTCCGAATCGTGGCTGCGCACCCGCTGGTGGCGATAGTAGCCTTCGGCCTGGAGCGACTATCCTTGATACTTGGCAATCACGGCCACTTCATAGGTCTGGAAATCGTAGATGCCTCCGCCGAGCAACCGGCCGTTATAGTTCTTGGTCACACTCTGACGGTAGGCACGGTCTACGATGTCGGAGCGGATGGAGGTGAGGTAGTTTTGGGCCGGATTGTAGGCATAGCCGGCAGCAATCGCGACCTGGGGGGTACGAGAGTTGAGAATGTCTCCCTGACCGTATCCGGGATTGCCTGAGAGCTTGTACAGCAGGCGGGCCGTGTACATCATCTCGCCGGTCAAGAAACGGGTGTTATAGTTGTACGTGCGGCGCACGGTTGACGAGGTCGAGCCCACAGCAGAGGCCGGTACTGCCTGACTGACGGAGGTGCCCTCTCGCGAAAGGTTCATCCCGGCTCCATTCCAGATACCGATGGCGTAGTTGAGCTTGTACTGATCCTCATCACTGAGGATGGTAATCCCGATGTCGCGACTGCTGATGAGGTTGGCGGCAAACGCGTTTTGTACGATCATGTTATCGGCGAAGGTTGATGTGGCGATAGAGCTGATCTGCGAGCGGTTGAACCAGGCCCGCTGTTGGCCGAGCTGGACCGTGGCCACCGGGATATGCCAGGAGGCGATGTAGGCATCGAGGAGTTTGGCTCTTCCGCTGCCCCCCTCTTGATCCCAATCCGTCTGGTCGAAGGCCCAGGAGACGTTGTAGCGGAAGTCGGGATCAAAGGCATAGCCCATAAATTGCAGGCGAGCTCGGGGGACCGTGAACGTATTGGAGTCGCTCTGATACTTCACCGCCCGGAACTCCACCTGGCCTCCCAGGATCTCCGGATTTCTTGAGTCTCCAACCGTCCCCCAGGCTTTATTGTAGGTACTATGGGTGTAACGGACCTGGGTCAGGACGCGCATTTTTAAAAGGAATTTGTCGCCGACACGGAAGTTCAGGCCGTTATTGACGTCGATCTTGAAGTTCGGCGTCCGCAGACGCTCTTTGGCCTCGATGACCTTGAGACCCTTGTCATACTCCTGCTGGGTGATGATCCCTTTGAGGCACAGATACTTGAGGCCGGGATCCTCGGTTGAAGAGTATTGCCAGCGTCCGTCTCGCTTCACGAACTCGCCTTCCTCCATGGCCCACGCGTGGGAGAGCGCGCTGAACAGCAGTCCGACAAGGGCTGTAAAAAAACAACAACCGGAAACTCCACATGACAGGCCGTCCTTTCAGTCATGGGAACCTCCGGTTGTCCGGTCAGCTCGCCTGATGCGTGATCGTCAATCCTGCAGGGGCCGCCTCCAGTGGTCTGGTTGGCTTGGGTTCCGGCTCGCAGGGTCAATAATGCGATGGGTGCGCCTAGGGTGTCATCTCCCTCTTTCTGTTCCGTCTGAGGTCAGACGAATCTTTTCTTTGCGCTCGATCTGCACGACTTGCGAGTCGTGCAGATCATGATTTCCACGGACCCAAAGCGGATCTCACTGAGAGCCCGGCGGATTGCCTTGATGATCTCCTGGCTCGTTGTGTGCTCAGTGCCTTTGATGTCATTCATAAGCAGGACCATTACCGCATGATGACCTTGCCGCTCTTGCTCCAGTACCAAAAGAGTGAGAAGTTCGGATAGATCGCATCGACGGCGTTTTGGCCTGCGACAGTAAAGAGGACCCCTGCTGCAGCCACCCAGGCCTCTCCCATTTTCCATTGGATGGCCGGCTCCACCCCGATGATGTTGAAGCCGTTCTGCTGCCCCTTGTTCATGGCATGTCCGTCGGCGCGCCAGGTGAGTCCATGCAGCCCGCTGATTTCCACGTTGTAGCCGAACCCGCTCTTATCATCCAGAATATGTTCGAAGATCAGTCTGGTGTTGATCACGTCGGGCGAATAGGTGGTCAGCCCGTTCTCGTGGCCCGGCATTGAGTAGGTGTAAAAGGTCGCCGCGCTGATTCGAAAGGGTTGGAGGTTTTTGCGGAACATCAGTCCTTCGGTCAGGCCCATTTCGCCGAATCTCGTATTGGGCAGGCGCCCCAGGGGGGAGAATCCGCCCGGTGGCTTGCCGGTATTGGTGATCCATTTACTGGTCGGGAGCACCAGTTGATTGAAATGGGTGACCGATGGCCTCCAGCCGTCCGGGTCTTGGACAATAGGGCGGTACTTGACAATGAGCGAGGTGTCGCTCAGCCCGGCATCCGATGTGTCAGGCCCGCCCTTCCTCCGGTTGAACCCGTCTGTGTCCCTTGCCCAGAAGGCCGTGCCGCCGAAGGCAAGGCCCATCTCGACATGGTTGGTGAGTCCGTAGGTGGCGTTGATGGAGGGGGCCAGCGAGTAGAGGTGGACAGGGCCATTCCTACTGTCCGTTGGAAAGCCCAGTTGATTGCCGTAGCTACGCTCGCTGATTTGAGTGAAGAGAAACTCGCGCACTGAAGCTTGGCCCTTGGGTTGGATGTCGACGGCTTGGAGCAAGACAGGGCCGTGCGAAAAAGGATTCCAGCTCTTCCGGTATTTCTTGATTTCCTCATCGGATGGAGTCCATTCAAATGAGGAAGCCGTGAGTGGCACTCCCCAAGAGACAGCGAAGAGCGCCAGTAGGGTGAGTGCCCATGAGGTGCCTCGCAGGCTTGTACGATAAAGAGAATGTGGCAGTTGTCTCATGTGTAATCCCGATCTAAATTATGTAATTACTATAGTTAAAGTTAATGTATTTTGTCAACTTAAATTAATTCAGTCATATATAATTGATTTATATATAAAAATTAACTGTACGCAAGGTGATGAGAAGTGACTACTAGAGACGAAACAAAATATTGATCGAACGAATCTCTATGCAATAGGGCAAGGACACTTAATATGGCAAGGGGTAAAAACCGGAAGAATGGGGAATGAAACTTGGTGGCGGTGGAGGGTATCGAACCCCCGACCCGCGGCTTATGAGTCCGCTGCTCTACCAACTGAGCTACACCGCCATACGGTAGCTTTTGTACCAAGTGTCACGGCTCACGTCAAGCGCATTTGCAGGCAGGGAGAGAGGAGGAACGGAAGATCGGAGCTTCTCAGCCGACGAGGTCTGGGTTGAGTCGGTCCATCGGCCGAATCAGGCTGGCTTTTATCTCATTGTAGATGATGCCCCGGCCGACTTGGCGGAGGCGGTTGAACACGCCTTCAACGATCACTTGATCGCCTTCGTGCACTTCGGCCTTGCCCAGTC
>VGXD01000014.1 GCA_016873525.1 Nitrospira sp.
AAGACTTGTGTTTCTTTTCTTGCCTATAGCCTCGTGTCTCTCGCCTCCAGCCTGATCGCCATCTCATCCCTCCAGGCCGATCATGACACCATCCTCCATGATCCCTGGGAGCCGCAGATCGAGGCGGAACGGCTTGCCGCCCAGGACGTCCCCGAAGGCATGGTTCCCGTGCCGGCCGGGTGGTTCCCGATGGGCAGCGACCACTACAAGGACGTGGATGCCGGCCCGCAGGAGCAACCGCAGCGATGGGTCTACCTGGACGCCTTCGACATGGACCGGTACGAAGTATCCAACATCCACTACCTCCGCTTCGTGCTGGCGACCGGCGCAGCCTGGCCGTCCTTTTGGAAACAGGCCCCCTTCCAGGAGAAGATCGCGTTTCATGCCGTGATCGGGGTGAGCTGGGTCGAGGCCGACGCCTATTGCCGCTGGGCCGGCAAACGGCTGCCGACCGAGGCCGAATGGGAAAAAGCGGCGCGAGGGACGGACGGACGCCTCTTCCCCTGGGGGAACCAGCCGGCCGGGTGGTTGCGCAGCAATATCGCCCATCCGGGATCGAAGCGAGGGGTCAAGTACCCGCCCCTGGCCAACGTGGAGCGGTACGATCGTGGCGTAAGCCCCTACGGGGTCTATCAAATGGCCGGCAACGCCGCAGAGTGGGTGGCGGACTGGTTCGACCCGGAATATTACCAGTACGGCACCGGCTTCAATCCGACCGGACCGGAGTTCGGCGAGGACCGGGTGTATCGGGGAGGCTCCTGGAACGAAGACCCCGAAGTCGCCCGCTCGGCCGGGCGAGGCGCAAAGCCCCCCGACCACCGCAGCTATCTCATTGGGTTTCGTTGCGCCAGATCGCGCTGAGCCGTTGGATCAAGACCGGAGGGCACGGAGCAATGGTGGTGTCATGCTAGGGCCGATACGCCGATGGATGAGCCTGCTCCTCCTCTCTGCCGCCTGCTCGGCCAACGGAGCGGCGGCCTGGGCGCTGGAATTTTCGGCGGATCAAATCACGCGGATCGACGGACACAGCCACAAAGCCAATCTCTATTACCGCGACGACATGTGGCGCCTGGAACACCACGAGCTGGGGCCGGTCAACGTCACGATCGTCCGGAAAGACAAGCAGGTGATGTGGTTGCTGCTCTCCCGCATGAAACACTTCAAGACCCTGCCCTACGATCCCGAACAGGCACCGAAGGTGCACGAGACGCTGGAGGGGGAAGTGGCGCGGGAAGAGATCGGAACCGAAACGTTGGACGGGCACCCCACGACCTTGTACCAGGTGACTGTGCGGAAGGGCGCCGGGGACGAGGTCTATTACCAGTGGCTGGCGAACGACATCAAATTTCCCCTGAAGCTGGCCAGGAAAGATGGCAGTTGGGTGGTGGAATACAAGCACGTCAAGCTGCGCATCCTGTCGGACTACTTATTCCAACTGCCCGTGAATTTCCAACCGCTGGAAGAGTTCGGCCGGGACAAAAACCACGACCAGCCAGACCCGAAGATGTAAGATGGACCTCAGTATCTGGATTCCAGAGTCGGACGATATGGCCGCCCAAGCCGCGCTCAGCTTGGCAAGGCAGGCGCCGGCTTGCCGAATCCTTACAGGCCAGGGAGCGCGCCGAACCCACCTGGCGGTCTTTGCCGACCTGCCTCGGTCCCTCGACCTGGCGGTGCGGCTCTTCGGCGAAGCGATCAACCTCCCGGCCGTCCGCGCCACCATCAACGGACGGCCGGTCGAAAACCTGACGAAGTTCTGGACCGCCCTGATTTGCTACCACGAGAGCCTCGGAGAACAAGACCCGCAAGCCTATTGCCTTCGCCGAACCGGTCGGCTCGGCAAGATTGACGGATGCCCCGACCGAGCCTGCTTGACCCATTGCCAGTTTATCTGCACCCGCTGCCTTCAAATTGTCCGCGAAAGCGGGGCGCTGCCGGTGTCGGCCCAGCTTCAGACAATCGCCCGGCAAGCCGAAGTGGAGTGGTGCCCCAACCTCACCCTGCCCCAGGCCTAACGCCTCGCCCCTCCTGTCCTTAGTCTGGTAGGCCGAAGGCCCTATTCCATCGTTTGATGAACATCACGGGCCCTTCCGTCATTCGTCAAGGCTGCAGACGCCGCCCTGGACTAGAGTGCTTTCATCTTTTTCTCTAGCTCTAACCAGGGGGGACATTATGGACGGAACCATGAAGAGATTCAGACGGGCAGGCCTCTGGGCCGTACTGCTGGCAACGGCGGTGACCGCACTACCGGCTGTGGCATCAGCCGAAGAGAATCAGGTATTCTTCAGAGGCGGATTTGCACAAGCTGCCACTGGCCGTCAGAATCAACTTTTCACCGACACGTACAACATACTCGGAGCTGGGAATAATGCGGGAGGGACCGGCTGGTACATCGGCGCTGGCTTAGATCAAGCGATGCACAAGAACTTCCTCGGCTTCAAGGGCATGTCCTTGCTGGGAGAACTCGGCATCGAGTTCAAGTCATTCGCTTCCAACACCGTGACCTCTGCAACAGCCTTAAGCCCAGTAAACAGAAATGCGCCAGCGAAAGTCCAAATCACTATGTTGACTGTGGACGTGTCACCTAAACTTAAGTTCCGCGAAGGTGAGAAGCTTCGTCCATGGGTCATTCCGGTCGGCCTGGATTTTCACGTGATCAGCCCTCCCGGCAACCAAGCGGGCTATCTGGACATTGGTGTCCAACAGGGTGTGGGCATTGAATATAACGTCTGGGGCCCGGTGAATCTTGGCCTGGATGGACGCTACCATTGGGCTGCCAACATGACCAACACCGTGAATAACTTCGGCACGGTCGGGGCCTACGTGGGTATCCTGTACTAAAATTCGCTGTCTGCGGTTCTGTCGTCAACATTTTACTGGCCTCAAGAGGCCAGGGCCGGTCCATCCTAAAAGGAAGAGGGTTGTGCCACCCTCTGGACGAAGTGGCGCCCCTCCCGCCACTTCGTCCTCCTCCTATCGCCGAGGTCGAGGGTTGTAGCACTCTGCTACAGCCTTCGACCTCCGGTCGTCGCAAAGTACCTCAATGCCTCACCCACAAATGGGCCGATGGCTCTCATCCCTTACAATACAATCCTTAAAAATCAGTCAGTTAAAAGATGTCCGTGTGAAGTCCTGAGTCAGGGAGGATGGTGTCATGCTTGCATAAGTCGTTATGGCTGCTTCTGTCTCTTGTAGAGGTCACTCACGGTATGAAGCGGAAAACCAGCGTGGTTGAGGATTGCCAGGCTTGTGGACTTCGCCAAAAGTCTGTGGTCTGCGATTTGGCAGGCGATGACCTGGCCGAGTTCCAGAGGGGCAAGCACTCCTTTCACTACGATGCCAACCAGCCGGTCTTCTATGAAGGCCATACCTGCCTAGGCCTGTATTTGCTCTGCTCCGGCAAGGTCAAACTCACCCGCTCCTCGGCCCGAGGCCAACGGCAGATTGTGCGCATCCTGGATGGCGGCCAGTTGATCGAAAAACACGCATTCAAGGATGGCGCCCTCCACGAAACCACCTGCGAAACCATCGAGCCCTCCCAAATCTCTCTGATCGAAAAAGAAGCCTACCTCAGACTCATCCAACACAACCCGCAGCTGGCGGTGAAGCTCATCCAGCTCTTGAGTTGCGAGTTGGGCGCGCACATCGATCAGCTCGACCAATTCACGTTCAAGACCGCGCGCGAGCGGCTGGCCGGGCTGCTCCTGGAACTGGGCAATCGGTTCGGCGGGAAGACCGAGGACGGCATCCGCGTTGGCCCCACCCTCAAACGCGAAGAGGTCGCCGAGATGGCCGGCATCACCGTCGAAACCGCCGTGCGTCTTCTCGGAACCTTCCGCGACGAGGGCCTGATCCGCCTCGACGGCAGGACCATTACCCTCCTGAACCCCGATCGTCTGACCAGACTCGCCCGCCTGTGATCTTCGCTCGGCTGACGGCATTCTCCTGCCTGGGGCTCACGCCCCACCAAAAGCTTTGACATTCGTCAAGGACCGGCTTAACCGACTCCGTTCTATCCGCCTCATTTTTCTCGTAGCATCGTCCCCATACTTGGCCGAGTCCGCGCCTGCGCGCCCTTGCACCGGAGGACCGCGAGCCATGATGCCCGATCCCCTTCATCTGCTCAAACGCGAACATGAGCTGATCCTGGACCACCTCCGCATGATCGAGACCACCGTTGCGCCGAGCCTTCTCCGACACCATGCGCCGACGGAGCCGGAATGGAAGACCCTCCGTGAATTGTTCCGCTTCTTCACCGGCCGCGTGGCCATCCATTTCAACCGCGAGGCGGTTCTTATGGCCGCGCTCGGCCGTTCCTTCGGTCGGGAGCGGTCCGCACGACAGCAGTTTGAAGGCCTGCGGCGCGAACATCGCGCCTTGAGAACCGATGCGGTTGCGATCAGAAAGAGACTCAAGGAAAAGACCGCGGCCGCCTCGGAGGTCGCCGACATCGATCCCTGCCGCATCCGATCCTTCGTTCAACGGTACCGCGCGCAACTCTCTTGCGAGGAGCGCATTTTGTTCGTGCTGGCAGACCTGCGACTGACCGCCGAGCAGAGGCGGCAGATCAGCCACCGCATGTTGCAGATATAATCCCATCCCGAAACGCCTTCTCCAACCCACTGAATACATATATAAATGCATCGGCTTCCCGGCGAAATGATATTCATTCACAAATGGACGGGAATTAGATACAATCACACGCTTAGCAATCGGATAGTGCATGCCCTTTATGAGCCTACAGGAACTACAGGAAACCTTCCCCGCCACGATACGGATCGTGGATGTGAAGGTCCGGAACCGCGGCGAGGCCAAGAAGATGGGAGCCGGTGAGGCCGCGCTTCGGGTCGGCGATCGCGTCATGCTGGAAATCAACCGCGACCTGACCTACGGGGTGGTGTGCAAGGAGCCCTACACCCTGCCCTTCATTCCGCCGATGCGCATCATGACCTCCATCTTGCGTCCTGCGACGGAAGCGGAGGCGGCGGTCATCGCCCGGCATGAACGAATGGCGCAGGACGGCATGGCCTACTGTCGCGAACGGGCGGAATCGCTGGGCCTGCAGTTGAAGATGGTCGAGGTCTACGGTTCGTTCCGGAAGCGGGAGACCACGTTTATCTATACCTCCGAAGATCGCATCGACTTCCGCCAGTTGGTGAAAGACCTGGCCCGCCGATTCGGCGGCCGGATCGAGATGCGGCACATCGGGACGCGGGAAGAAGCCAAACGGATGGGCGGCGTCGATAGTTGCGGACTCACCCTCTGCTGCACCGCCTTTATGACCGATTTCAAGCCGGTCAGCGTCAAGAAGGCGCGCCACTTCGACATGCCGGCCAGTGAAACCCGTCTGATCGGCATCTGCGGCCGGCTCAAGTGCTGCCTGATGTTCGAGGAGATGGAAGCCAAGGCCGCAGGCGGCACGCCTCCCGCCCCGTCTCTGATCAATCCGACTCGCCAGACAGCGCCGTCATCGAAACAGTGACGGACCCATGATTCGCCGACGACTGACTCCTTGGCATTCGTTCCACCCATGAGCCAAGACTCGCTCAACGCATGAGTCGACTCCTTTTCTTATGACGATCATCCTGGTCTGGTTCCACTTCCTGGCGGCGGTGCTCTGGATCGGCGGCGCGCTGTTCCTCTCGCTGGTCCTCGTGCCGATCTTGAAACAGGACCCCTTTGCCGCACAGCGCGGCCCCTTGTTTCGGGCCATCGCCGGCCGGTTTCGCACGGCGGTCTGGACCGCCGTGATCGTGCTGGTCGTGACCGGCGCCCTCCTTTTGCATCGGCGGAGCGACTTGCTGGCCCCGACAACCTGGCCCTTGTGGGTTCAAGTGAAATTGTTCTTGGTCGGCTTACTGACCGGCCTGACGATCCTCCACGACTTCTGGCTGGGACCGAAAGTGGGGCGCCTGCTGCGAGCCCCTCACCACGCGCATACTCCGGCAGAAACTCTCCTGATCCGCTTCTCTCCTTGGGTCGCCCGCCTGGGGCTGCTGCTGGCCCTTGCCGTGCTCCTCGCCGCCGCAGCCCTCGTGCGGTCCTAAGAACCGCCCGGCGCAACGGCACGGTCGCAGCCGAGGCCTCTGGGCCTCAATCACCCAGACAGGGGTTAACTGACCGCGTCGAACGGCGCCATCGTTCGAATGTACGAGAGCACATCCAGGATCTGCTCGTCGGTCAGGCGATCCCGCCAGCCGTGCATGGGGCTGAAAATCACGCCATGCGTGACGGCCACCAACAACTCCCAATCGGTCTTGGCTCGGGACCGCCGAGACTGCAGATTGGCCGGCGGCACGACGAGAAACCGACCGTCCGGACCATTGCCCTCAAGGGTCAGGCCGTGACAACGCAGACAGTGCTGCTCGTAAACGGCCTGCCCGTTCTTGGCATTGCCCCGCTCCCCTTGCGCGGCAACCCAGCCGCTGCCGAGGAAGACGACAGCAAGGACGGCCATGATTCCGATGATATTTTTCATACCTTACTCCATTGGTTATGGGCCCTCGCCATTCCTAGCGCAGGGCGTTCAACTCCTCATAATGAGCCGCCACGGTCTTCCGAAGGGCCTCTCGCAGTTCTTCGCCTCTGAGCTGCCGGTTGGAGAGTTTTTTCAGCCTGGCCGCCAGGCCCATATCCCCCAGGGCCTCCTCCGCCCATCGAGAAAAATCCTGGCGGCGGTCGTGGTATTCCAGGCTCTCGACCGGCAGCATCGGAATCAGGTGAAGAAACTCGAAGAGGCTGGCCGCCCCCTTGCCGATGCCGGCCTGCTCATCCCGGAACCAGAACCGTTTGCCCGGCGGCAGCGGCATGTCGAGGTACTTATAGAGATGCCGCACATGGGGCACCCGTCTGATGGCCGGGCGCAGCCGGACCACCGGACCTCCGCAAAGCAGCGCGGACCCCGTCGGAATCTCTTCCACGCCAATCCCCCCTCTGCGGCAGGCCTCGCAGTGCTCCAGGACCGCCCGCATCGCCTCCGGCTCGGTCATGCGGGTCAATAGACAGTGGTGCATCGCCTGGAGCACTCTCCGATCCATCCGGTCCGGCCGGTAGGAGACAAAGGCCCAGCCCCCGGCGTCCAGCTGGGGCGCCACGGCGTCCGTCACCTCATCTCCGTCGGGCAACAGAAACTGCTGGGCTTCTTCCAGCACGATCCAATGCGGCCGATACTTTCGCTCGCGCAAGGGACGGAGCAGGCGGATCAATTCGGCGACATACCCGCTCCTAAGCCCCAGGGGGTAGCGGCTCAGATCGACCACCACCGAGACGCCTGCGGCATCCAACAAGGAGACCACCGCGTCCGGGGTCGGCATCGAGGCGCGGTCCCCTTCCAGCGCCACAAACCGGGGCAACACCCGCAAACCGCGGAAGTCGCCTTCCGGGTCCACAAGCAGGACCTGGTAGTCCTCATGGTGCAACCCTTCCGCCAAGAGGCCGACCATCCAGGACTTGCCGGTGCCCGAGTCCCCAAACACCCCAAGGTTCCGTCCGGCCAGACGGGATGCCGGCAGGCTCACATCCCGCCCCGTGTCATCCTGACCAATCAAGATCGGACGTTCGCGCCTAAGCGGAATGTCGAGAAAGCGGCCGGCCAAAGGATAGCGTCGAAGGACCTCCAACACGCCGGCCGGTCCCGCCGCCTCCGCCACCACATCCGCCATCTCCCGAACCGCCGGGACCGCATCGCCCACCGCCACGCCCACTTCGGCCAAGGTCAACATGGACAGATCGTTCTCCGCATCCCCGAAGGCTGCCAGGTTCCTGGCCGAAAACCCACAGATGGTCAAGAGCCGCTGGAGGCCCGTCCCCTTCGTCGATCCCGGCGGCACGATCATCACCGCCCCCTTGTTGTACTCGACCGAGGCGCCGCCGCCATAGGAAGGGCTGCCGAGCACCCGCCACACCGCTTGGTCCTGGGGCACCCAGGTGGCCGCAATGGCCAGGCCTCGTTCGAAGGGAATTTGAGCCTCGTCCAACGCTTTCAACAGATGGGCGCTGAGTTGGCCGAAGGGAAGGTACGTTTCACCGCTCGCGGTATGCGCCAACACGGCGCCGTTTTCCCACACGACGCCGGTAAAGAGTTCGCCCACAGGACCCAACGACACCGTCCCGAAGCGGCGGCCCGTAACCAGAAACAGCGCATGGCCGGAGGCGCGACATTGCTCCAGCGCGGACACCACCTCGGGAGGCACTACTCCGTCCAGGGCCAGGGTCCCGTCAAAGTCGAAGGCCATGACACGGCGATACATGCGCGTCCCCTCCGGCCTCGACGGCGAACCGGCCCCTCCCGTCCCTTGCGATCATCCGACAGGAAGGAGCCCTACGCGGGGAGTTCCCGATGCCGGGGACGCAAACCGCTACCCATGGGGCCGCTGCGCGCGTTCCGGCAAGGCCGTAGCCGCCCGTTCCAAATAGCGGAGCACCGCCGCATCTTCCACTTGCGTGAAATCTTCATAGTGGTTGCCGACCGCAAAAAACGGCTCCGGCGTCATCAGGACAACCAGTTCGTCAACTTCCCGCTTGGCCCTTGCGAGGGTTTCTTTGGGCCCGACCGGAATCACGCCGACCAGGCGCTTCAGGTGGAGCCCCTTCAAGGCCTCCAGAGACGCGAAAAACGTCGCTCCCGTGGCGATGCCGTCGTCCACGAGCAAGACCGTGCGGCCGGTCAGCGCCGGCAGGGGCCGCCCGCCCCGGTACAAGGCCTGCCGCCTCTTAATTTCATCCTGCTGCGCCCGGATCGGCTTCTCCAGATCTTCCCTGGTCAAGGCAAAGGCCTCCAGCGCTTCCCGATTGAGAAACAACGCGCCGGTTTCGGCGATCGCCCCGATGGCATATTCCGGATTGCCCGGCGCGCCGAGTTTCCGCGTGATCAGGACATCCAAGGGAAGATGGAGCGCAAGGCTCAACGTGTAGCCCACCGCGACCCCGCCACGCGGCAAGGCCAGGATCAGCGCATCGGGATTGTCCCGATAGGCCCCCAATCGCTTGGCCAGCAACCGGCCCGCCTCTTCACGGTCACGCAAAATCACGATCTCACCCCACGCTGCGAGCAACCCAAAACTCTTAGCCCACCTTGATCTCGACGCTCTTGGGTTTCGCCTTCTCGGACTTGCCCACATGGACTTTGAGGATGCCGTCCTTGAACTCGGCGTTCACCTTCGTCCCATCCGCATCCTCCGGAAGGGTGAAACTGCGCTCGAAGCTTCCATAGGCGCGTTCGACGCGGTGGTATTTTTTGCCCTTCTCCTCTTTCTCGTACTTCCGCTCTCCCGTGATCGTCAGGACATCGTCCTCGACCGACACTTTGACTTCCTCTTTCTTGACCTCCGGCAGTTCGGCCTTGATGAGATATTCCTTCTCGTCTTCGACGATGTCCACGAGCGGCGCCCATTCGGCCACCCGCATGGCCTCGTCCTTCCCGCCATCCTTGCGCACCGGCAGCCGGCCAAACATCGACGTCAGCCGGTGCTGCATCTCTTCCAGTTCCTTGAACGGATCCCAGCGAGTCGTCGGTTCCCATCGCATCAAATTCCCCATGACAGCCCCTCCTTGTTGTTATGACAACCCCGTTTGATTCCCGGTCCCTTTGTCCTTCACTCGCTCCCCAGCCTCCCACCGTTGACGGAATCCCTCCGCATCCCCGTAGGCGATAAAATCCTCGTGGTGTTGGGGCGGATGAAAATCTTTCGTCTCCAGGTGTTTGATGGGGCAAAAATAACGTTCGGTGTCGCCGGCGATACGCGCCGCATACTGAATCACGCCATTGGCATACCCGCAGTACGCGCAGGCCAATTTCAAGATTGCAGGCAAATAGGACAGCTTGTGACGGTCGATCTTGATGTAGCTCCCTCGAGGCACCACCGGTATGCCCAAGATGGGGAAGGCAATCCGATGATAGAATTCCAGGAAGAGATCGAGAAACACCAGCGGCACGATCATCGCGTAGAGGAGGGGGGAAGCCACGAGGGTCGTCCACTTAGGCGCAAGCTTCACGATCGGCACGAGGGCATCAACCGGTGCGGCCTTAGCCATGGGGCACCACCCTTTCCCGCAGCCGCAATCGCCGCGATTCGTCCCTCTCAAGCTGCTTGTGGCAATGCGTCAGACCATGCATATCCACGACTGTGTCGCAGAGAAGGCACCGCCACCCGATCGAGCAGGGCGGTTCGCCCTCGAGCATTCCGGTCCTCGGACCTTGCAGCCTGACCATCACCATCAAACAGCCGCAGTGTTCGCAACGACCGGGACCGGTTTTTTTGATTCCTGATTTGAGGGCTTTCACGATGCGACCATCTTCCGTGCCGGCCTGACGGAATACCTGCCACGCCCCTCTTGCCGGAGGGAGAGCTGCCCTGTTCGGCTGAGGCGGTCCACTTCCATAAAGACCTGACTCCAGGTGAGGTCCGGACAGTCCAAGAGCAGGTCCTCCAGAAGATAGCCTGGTCTCCGCGATGCCGCCTCCATGATCCGATCGGCAACGCTCGGCTGGCTCATCGCGTCTCCCCCTTTCAGGCCCCCAATACTCCCCCCACAACACTGAGGAGTGAGCAAACGCAATGCCAGAAACGCACTCGGTCCCAGGCATCCTAAGCCGTCGAAATAACGAGGTCTAAGACAGGGTTTCGCAGCGCGCTTGGGAGACAGACCCCTCGATCTGGGGAATTTCAGGCTAGAACGAAAGGGCTCTTGTAGCTAAATGCCCCAGGCGATCTTCGGAACAACACGAGGCTGACGACATTGCAGGAGATTCTGTTGATACGGACAGAGCAATGGTTATAAAAAAGCTGGAAGGAGGGAAAGGAAAGCCAGAGAAGGTCGGCAAGCAAGGTTTGTGACTCGCCTTCGTGCAGCAGGAGCGGAGGGCACCGCTTCTGTGCTGGTCGCGGGGTCTGTGGTCCAAGGGGCGCGTTTCCTCGCAGGTGCCAGATAGGCACGGCCTCGGAAGAGGCGAAGAAGGTGGGAAGCGCGGGGCAACCAGTCGGGTCGTGGTGCTGCTGGGTTGCCGGACAGGGTCCCGGCCAGTCGACAAAGCCGGTGTCCACACGAGGGCGGGCCGTTTTTTTGTCTTGTTTTTTTCAACTTAAGCGCTGTTGAAAGCCGCATGAACCCAGTGACCGACGTAGTGGGTGATCGCGATCACGACCAAGGCGATGACAAGGTGTTCCGTGATGACAAGCCAGGGCGACACCCTCTGTTCCCTTGCCATGGAGTAGCTCAACAGGCCCAGGAGGAAGAGGCCCCACCCGATTCCGACCAGAATGGCGGTCGCAATGGGAAATAGGAGCACCGGGACCAGAAACGTCAAGGCGAACACAAACTTGGCCAGGAAGGTCGCAAGGGTCGCTTCCCAGATTTCCCTGCTGCTGTGCTGGTTCTCGGACTCTTGTGACACGTGCATGCCCAAGGCATCCGAAAAAGCGTCCGCAACCGCGATGGTCACGATGCCTCCCGCCACCACGAGTTTGGAATGGGTGCCGGAATGCAACCCCACCATCAGGCCCAGCGTCGTAATGATCCCCGATGTCAACCCAAAGCTCAGGCCCGTTTTGAGCGATCCTTTCAGCATCGGCCCTCCGGCAACCGCTCAGGTCGTTTTTTCCCCGCCCGACATGGCCAGCACATAGTTCACGCAGCCGGTCAAGCTCGAAAGCTTCGAATAGTCCGCCTCGGGAATATCGATGCGAAGAGCTTCGTGCAGCGCGATCACGAAGTTGAGGAAATCCATCGAGTCGATGTCCATCTGGTCGCGGAAGCTCACATCTGGCTTCAGCGAAGCCACATCCGCCTCCGGGGCGATCTCCCCGAGGATGCGAAGGGCCGCACGGGCCACTTCTTCGGCGGTCAAGGGGACGCTCATAGACGGCTGGGCTCCTGTAAGAGACGATCCACCGCAGCCAGGAACAGTCCGCCACGGTGACCGTCAGTGACTCGATGGTCGGCGGAGAGCGTCGCGGTCACAACCGGGCTGGGCAGGACCCTCCCCTCTGCGACCCAGGGCCTCTCCACGACCTTGCCGAATCCGACCAGCGCCACCTGAGGCGGGTAGATGACCCCAAAAACCGTCTCGACACCCTGTTCGCCGAGGCTGGTCACCGTGATCGTCGGATCGGACAGCTCGGAACTCCGCAGGGACCCGGCGCGGGCCCGTTTTACGAGGTCGCGGAAGTTCTGCATCAACTCGCTCAGGCTTTGACGGTCGGTATCGTGTAAGGCCGGGGCCACGAGGCCCCCTTGCCGAAGCGAAATCGCCACGCCGACGTGAATGGCCCGGCTCTGTGCCGCTTGCCCGTCTTTCCAGACCGCGTTCAACTCGGGCACCTCCCGCAAGGCCAGGGCCACAGCCTTGATGAGCAACACGCCGTAGAGCAGTCGCTCCGTCACCGGCCGCTTGAGATTCTCCTCGCCCAGCCAAGCCATGGCCCGGCCCATGCCGATGGTCGTGCTGAGGTAATAGTGGGGAATTTCCCGCTTTGAGCGAGTCATCGCCGCCGCGATGGCCTGCCTCATGCGAAGCAGGCGATCGGCCGCTGCTTCCGCAACAGGGGCGAGGGGTTGTTCCCCTGTTCCACCCCTTGTCTCGTGCCGCATGCCCCCCGCCTTCGCAACGCGCACAACGTCCTCGCGGCTGATCGCGCCACCCGGCCCGGTACCTTGCAGAGAGGCAAGCTCCACCCCCAGCTCAAGGGCCAATTGCCTCGCCGAAGGAGAAATCTTCAGGCGGCCAGGCCCGGCTTGAGGCGCAGGCGCCGAAGCCGGTTGCCCTGCCTCACGGATAATGGCCAGCACGGTCCCCACCGGAACTTTTTCGCCAGGCTGGACCAACATCTTCTCGATCACGCCGGTGGTGAACACTTCGACATCGATGGCCGCCTTATCGGTCTCCACCTCGGCGATAATTTCTCCTCGCGTGACAGGGTCTCCTGGTTTCTTTTTCCAGGCAACCAGGGTGCCGTCGCTCATGTCTGCGCCGAGTGTGGGCATGACGAACTCAGCCATAATAATAACCCGTTGACGATTGAATTACTGTCGATTGCGCAGAATTGACGGTTGTCGGTTTCATCTCAATTTTGGCGATTGTCAACGTCGGCAACCGCCGATTCCTATGCGCCCAGGAGGCCGCGAACGGCCCTTGCGATGCCCTCGACGTTCGGAAGCGCCGCGTCCTCCAAATGTTTGGGATAAGGAAGGGGCGCCTCCGCGCTGCAGACGCGGGCTACCGGCCCATCGAGGTCGTAGAACGCGCCCTCCATAATCTGGGCGCTGATCTCGGCGGCAAAACTCCCGGTGCGCCAGGCCTCGTCCACGATCACCGCGCGGTGGGTCTTGCGAACGGATGCGAGGATCGTCGCCGTATCGAGCGGCCGGAGGACGCGGAGGTCGATGACCTCGGCCTCGATCCCCTCCGCAGCCAGCCGTTCCGCCGCTTCCAACGATTTCCACAGCGAGCCGCCGAATGTGAGCAGGCTCACATCCCGCCCCTGCCGACGCAACGCCGCCTTGCTGATGTCCACAAGCCCGGCTTCCTCCAATTCGCCTTCCATCGGATAGAGGTAGGCATGCTCGAAGATCAAGACCGGGTCCGGCTCGCGAAGCGCAGCCAGGAGCATGCCCTTCGCATCGGTGACCGTCGCCGGGGTCAAGACGGTGATCCCGGGAATGTGGGCATACCAGCCTTCAAAGCTATGGGAGTGCTGGGCCGCAACCTGACGCCCCCCTCCGGTCGCCATACGCAGGACCAGCGGGATGCTGAATTGCCCCCCGGACATGTGGCGGATCGTCGCCGCGTTGTTCACGATCTGATCGAGGGCCAGGAGGCTGAAGTTGACCGTCATAACTTCCACGATCGGTTTCATCCCGCCCAAGGCCGCCCCAATGCCGGCCCCGACGAACGCGGACTCGGACAGCGGCGCGTCACGAATCCGCTCCGGCCCGAATTCCTCCAACAGCCCGTGGCTACAGGCATAGGTGCCGCCGTAGCGGCCGACATCTTCGCCCATCAGAAAGACGAGCGGGTCGCGCTGCAAGGCCTCGCGCAGCCCAGCCCGCACCGCCTCTCGATAGGTCGTCTTGGTCATGGTCATTCGTGAAACGTGAAGCGCGAGGACCCTTCGCTAACACTCTTACGCATGACGCTTCACGTCCTTTCCGTATACACGTCCTTCGTCAAATCTTCGACCGGTTCCCAGGCCCCGGCCTCAGCAAAGGCGACCGCCTTGTCGATTTCCGCCGCAATGTCCGCCTCGATCGCGGCCAAGTCGTCCGACGTGAGACACTTCCATTCTCGCAAGAGCCCCTCGAAAGCCGCGATCGGGTCCCGCTGCTTCCATTGCTCGACTTCGTCCTTCGTGCGATACCGTTCCGCGTCGTACATCGAATGGGCCCGGAACCGGTAGGTCCGGTATTCCAGGAGGTAGGGACCTCCCCCGCCCCGCACCGTCTCAACGGCCCCCGCTGTCGCAGCCTCGACCGCCAGAACGTCCATCCCATCCACCGCCTCGCCGGGAAGATTATAGGCCTGAGCCTTGCGGGCGATGTCCGTTTGAGATTGATGTCGCGCCAGGGCCGTCCCCATGGCATAGAGGTTGTTCTCGCAGAGGAAGAGCACCGGGAGTTTCCAGAGGGCGGCCAGGTTGAGCGACTCGTGGAATTCGCCCTCCGCCACAGCCCCGTCCCCGAAGAAGCAAGCCGTCACGCGAGGACGGCCTTGCAGCTTGTCGGCCAGGGCCAGACCGACGGCAACCGGCAAGCCTCCGCCCACGATTGCCAGCCCTCCGTAGAAGCGGCGGGACGCGTCGAAAAAATGCATGGACCCGCCGCGGCCCCTCGCACAGCCGTTGGCCTTGCCGTAGAGTTCCGCCATGAGGGAGCCGGCCGGCGTGCCGCGCACGAGGGCGTGGCCATGTTCCCGGTAGGTCGCGACGACGGCGTCCTCCGGCCCAAGCGCCTGGAGGGCCCCGACCGCCACCGCCTCCTCACCGATGTAGAGGTGCAGAAACCCCCGGATCTTGCCCAGGCTGTAGAGTTCCGCCGTTTTCTCTTCGAAGCGGCGGATGCGCAACATCTGACGAAGCAATTCCAGCGCGTGATTGCGGTCTGCTGGGACATTCATCTCTTCGATCTTCCCCCGGATGCCAGGCCATCGACCATCAGCGTGCTGAAAGCTTAGGATTCCAGCGTCGAGGTGTCTCCCTCGGGCAGGCCCAATTCACGAGCCTTGAGCAGGCGCCGCATGATCTTCCCGCTGCGCGTCCTGGGCAGGGTGGGCAGAAACTCGATCTCCTTGGGCGCGACCACCGCGCCGAGTCTCGCCCGCGCAAACCCCAACAACTCGCGTTGCAGCTCATGGCTGGATTCATAGCCGTCCTTGAGCGACACGAAGGCCTTGACCACTTCGATGGCGACAGGGTCGGGCTTGCCGATCACCCCCGCCTCGGCCACAGCCTTGTGTTCGAGCAGGATGCTCTCGACTTCGAAGGGGCCGATCAGGTGCCCGGAGGTCTTGATCACGTCGTCCGCCCGCCCCACGAACCAAAAATACCCGTCCTTGTCCCGCTTGGCCAGATCGCCGGTCAGGTAGAACCCGCCGGCGAAGCACTTGCTGTACCGCTCAGGTTCGTTCAAATAGGCGCGGAACATCGAGGGCCAGCCGGGACGGAGCGCCAGCTCACCCTGCATGCCGGCCTCCCTGATCTCCTCCACCCCGCCCCCCTCGGTCCGTCTCACGATGGCCGCCTCGATCCCCGGCAAGGGCCGTCCCATCGAACCGGGCCTGATGTCCATCGAGACATAATTGGCGATCATAATCCCGCCCGTCTCGGTCTGCCACCAGTTGTCGTGAAAGGGCAGTCCGAAGGCTTCTTGCCCCCAGACGACCGCTTCGGGATTGAGGGGCTCGCCCACGCTGGCCAGGAAGCGGAGCGAACGGAGGTCGTACTTGCGGACCGGATCGAGGCCG